>NZ_WTKZ01000016.1:0-75006 GCF_011378805.1 Pseudoalteromonas sp. Z9A6 | reverse complement strand
CGGTACGCTAGAAATAAAAAAGCCGCTCACCTTAAGTGAACGGCATTAGCCTAAATAGACTCTTTAAATGTAATACTTATTGTATAAATTTATTTACCGCGCTGAGCGTCTTTTTGGGCTTTTTTAGCTTCTTTACGTTGCTGTAAAACAGCTTGTGCTTCATTACCAATATGGCCTTCACCACGCGCTTGCGCTAATTCTATTTGCTTTTGGCGCTCTGCAAAACGTGCGCGTTGTTCATCCGTAACTTCTTCAATACAATGATGACAAGAGACGCCCTCCATGTATTCAGGCTTTAACTTTTCGTCTTCTGTAATTGGCATACGACACGCGTGGCATTGATCATAAGAGCCTTTTTGTAGGTCGTGATTAACCGCAACGCGATTATCAAATACAAAACACTCGCCTTCCCACATGGTTTCTTCTTTTGGCACTTCTTCTAGGTATTTTAAGATACCGCCTTCAAGGTGATAGACTTCATCAAAACCTTGCTCTTTCATGTAGGCTGTCGATTTTTCGCAGCGGATACCACCTGTACAAAACATCGCCACTTTTTTGTGTTTTTCAGGGTCTAAGTTTTCTTTTGCCCACTGTGGAAATTCGCGGAACGTTTTGGTATTTGGATCGACCGCATTTTGAAATGTACCAATTTCAATTTCGTAATCATTACGTGTATCAATTAAAATTACTTCAGGGTCAGATATAAGTGCATTCCATTCATTTGGCTTTACATAGCTACCCACAACTTTAAGCGGATCTACGCCTTCAACGCCCATCGTTACAATTTCTTTTTTTAGTTTTACTTTAGTGCGGTAAAACGGACATTCATCGTCGTAAGATTCTTTTGTAACGATGTTTTTTAAATTTGGTTGCTCATCTAACCATGCTAATAAGTTGTCTATCCCTTCACGTTTTGCAGAAACAGTGCCGTTTATACCTTCGGCAGCGAGCAATAAAGTACCGCGTACTTCATTTGCTTCCATCACTTCTAGTAATGGCTTACGGATAGCTTCAAATTCAGGTAAACCTACAAACTTATACAGCGCACATACTACAAAGTGATCGCCCGTTACATTATCTTTATGAACAACAGTCATTATATTTCCTATTTTGCCTTGTTAGCCAATATTGGCGTTTACCGAATCGTAAATCCGGCGCATATGGGGCGCGTATTTTACGCTTTTTTAGTTTAATTGCAAAAAATAGCGCTATAGATTGGTTTTTACTGTTAGCGACCTAGCTGTGTAAGCTATAATGCGCTAATAAATTTATAGAGTTAATTTGCTCATTTTGGAGAAACACACATTGCAGTTTACTGATCTTGGGATTGATACACGCCTTGAAACACAATTAGCACATCAAGGGATCACCCAGCCCACCGATATTCAAGCGCATGCAGTGCCTACCGCACTTGCAGGGCATGACATTTTCGCTCAGTCTAAAACTGGGTCGGGCAAAACCTTGGCGTTTTTATTACCTGCTGTACAAAGGGTTATGAAACAAAAAGCACTCAGCAAACGCGATCCTCGTGTACTTATTGTTGCTCCTACGCGTGAGCTTGCTACGCAAGTATTTACTCAGCTGCGTTTATTAATTGCAGGCACAGCTATTAAGGCAGTTAAAATACTTGGCGGCGAAAACTTTAATGACCAAATAAAAGCTCTTAGAAACGACCCACAATTCGTAGTTGCTACACCTGGGCGTTTAGCTGATCACATAACAAAACGCTCATTGCAATTGAGTGGACTAGAACTGCTTATTTTTGATGAAGCCGATCGTATTTTAGATTTAGGCTTTACCGAGCAGTTAAAAATGATTAACGAGCAAGCTAATCACCGATTACGCCAAACGTTATTGTTTTCTGCAACACTTGACCATGCACAAGTAGATGCACTATCACGTAACCTATTAAAAAAACCAAAGCAAATTACGCTAAGTGCAGCAAATGAGCAACATAGTGATATTAAACAAACGTTATACCTTGCCGATCACCTTGATCATAAAGAAGCGTTATTAGAGCATTTTTTAAACCAAGATGATGTTGGTCAATGTATTATCTTCACAGCAACGCGTTCTGACACGAGCCGTTTGAGTGAAGCCCTTAATGCTAAAGGCTTCAAATCTGTAGCGCTTGCTGGTGATTTAACGCAAAACAAACGTTTAGATATCATGGATTCGTTTAGTCGCGAAAACTTTAAAATATTGATTACCACCGACGTTGCATCTCGTGGTTTAGATTTGTTAAGCGTAACGCACGTTATTAACTTTGATTTACCAAAACACGCTGAAGAGTATGTACACCGCATAGGTCGTACAGGACGTGCTGGCTTTAAAGGAAATGCAATTTCATTAGTTGGCCCAAAAGATTGGGCAAGTTATTTAGCTATTAAAGCATTTTTAAATGACGAATTAAAATTTGCGAGCGTAGAGAGCTTAAAAGCTAAGTTTAAAGGCTTAAAAGAGAAAAAGCCTGAGGCAACGTGGGATAAATCTAAAGAAAAATCCGCCGCTGTTAAAAAGCCTGTATTTAAACGCAAAACCAAAGCTAAAAAGCCAACAGCACCTATTAAAGCACCAATGAACATTGATGGCGATACACCAATGCGCCGTAAAAAAAAGACTGAGCAGGAATAATTATGAGTTACCTAGGAACCACACAAACATTATTTGTAAAAGAAGTGAGTAACGAAGGTGCTTACTTAGACGGTCATGATTTAGGTGAAGTGTTTTTACCAAAACAAGAAATTAAACATGAGCTTGAAGCGGGCGATAGCATTAGTGTATTTATCTTTTTAGACAATGCTAATTTAGCCACAGCAACAATAAAGAAACCACATGCTCAAGTTGGCGAGTATGCCCTACTACGCGTTAAAGAAATAAATAGTATTGGGGCATTTTTAGATTGGGGGCTTGAGAAAGATGTGCTTGCACCTTTTAATGAACAAAAGCCACGCATGCAAGAAGGCCATTCTTATTTAGTACGCCTGTACCTTGATAATGCAAGCCAACGTATTTGTGCCTCAAACAATTTTAATCGTTTCTCATCAAAAGATGAGCCGCAATATACTCACTTACAAGAAGTGGATTTAATTGTTGCTGGCAAAACAGATATTGGCTACAAAGTATTAATTGAAGAGTCGCACTTCGGTGTTGTTTTTTACAATATGGTATTTAAAAGCTTATTTGTGGGTCAAAAGCTTAAAGGCTATATTCAAAAAGTACGTGACGACGGAAAAATTGATGTTGTACTAGAAAAGCCAGGTATGGGAAAAGTAAGTGACCTTGGTGAAACTATTATGCAAAAGCTTAAAAACGAAGGCGGTGTTATTCCACTTGGTGATAAGTCTGATCCTGAAGCAATAAAAAAGATGTTTTCTACAAGTAAGGCTAATTATAAAAAAGCAATTGGTGGCTTATTTAAACAAGAGTTAATAGATATTGAAGCGAAATCCATTCGCTTAAGATCTTAATTATAATTGGCTGTAATTACTAATAATACCTGTTTGTAATTAACCTAAAATATATTTATAAGGCAATGTACATTGCGTATATTGCCTTGAATAATCAAGCACTTCAACTTCCGACTCAAGATTGAGCGGCGCCAAACGAAAAACCTTTTTTTCACATTCTGTTTTTTTATCATCAAGCTTTGATATACATTCACTAACGCTTACATGCTGAGATATGAGTGTATCTTCATTTTTGTAACACAGATGATGAGCATAATCTTGCATTGTTTTTTTAAAATCAAACATATCGACTGGGTACGTTGGAATTATATCTGTAACGGTTGTTACACCATCGTATGCTTTATTAGAAAAAACGTACTTATTTACTGAAAAACCCGCAATAACAATTACTATAGAACCAAAAAATAACTTCAAAACAAACCCCTACTACATTTTGATTTTATTAATGTAACATAAAACTCACATAAGGTAAGGGTTTTAGCACTATATGACTGCTTAATGTTAAATTAAGCTATAGAGTTATTAACATCACTAAGCACTTTTACAGGATTATCTGCTTGAGTAATCGGTCTGCCTATAACTAAATAGTCACTTCCTGAATCTATAGCTTGCTTAGGAGTCATTATACGCTTTTGATCACCCGCATCACTCCCTTCAGGGCGTATACCAGGCGTAACAAGCTTAAAGCTATCACCTAACTCTGTTTTTAAAGCTTTTGCTTCTTGTGCAGAGCACACAACACCATCAAGCCCAGCTTCCTTTGCAAGCTTAGCTAAATAGATAACTTGCTCTTGAGCTGATTTATCAACACCTAAACGCTTAAGTTCTGTTTCATCCATACTTGTTAATACAGTAACAGCGATAAGTAATGGCGCTTTGTCACCAAATTGCTCTAGAGCCGATTTAGCTTTGCTCATCATTTCAAAGCCACCAGAAGCATGAACGTTTACCATCCACACCCCCATTTTAGCAGCTGCAGTAACCGCTTTAGCTACTGTATTAGGAATATCATGAAACTTTAAATCTAAGAAAACATCAAAACCTAAATCAATTAACTCTTTAACAAATGCAGGTCCAAAATAGGTAAACATTTCTTTGCCGACCTTGAGACGGCAAGTATCAGGAGAAAGTTGTTTAACAAAGTTTAAAGCAACTTCTTGATCATCGTAATCTAATGCAATAAGAATTTTTTTTGAGTGTTCGAAAGACATAACTATCCTAGTGAATGGCAGTAAAGTTATAAATTATGGGGTTATTAAAATCCGTCTAAGCCTCGACTTGGAACAATGGTTTCCCAATGCTTACAAGAAGGGCAGTTCCAATATATGGTGTAGCTTGTAAAACCACAATGCTGGCATTGGAAATCTGGTTTTGTAGCAATATAAGAGGTTACAAGCTTATCAATTTCGTTAAGTACTTCTTTAGTATTTTTATTTTGGTCACCCATTAATTGCAGTAAAAAACTAAAACCACGAATAGTAGGTTGACGTTTTAAGCTATCAGTTAAAAATTCAAAGGCTTGCTTGGTGTGACCTTGCTCAAGTAATGCTTGGCAATGCTTTATTTTAATTAATACTCCGCCCTTCTCTAACAAGTCACTGACTAACTCGTGAAATTGATGCGTCAAATTCAATTGTTTATAACTGTGTGCCAGCTCATCAATAAACAACGGAGCAAACAAGGTAAATTGAGAGACAAGTTCACGCCAGTAATAAATAGCTTTAACGTAATCTTCTTTTGCGTAAGCAACTAACCCTAACTCGTAAAGCGGACGCACGGCTTTATAATTTAAGCTAATCGCTTTTCTCATTAGTTGGGGTGTATTGTCACTTAAAGCTGACTCACAATAAAAATTAGCAATTGCTTTAAATTGCTGTTCTTTTGAAAATAATTCGCTATGGGCTTCAAACATGTTGATGCCTTTTTCCCACTCACGGGTTTGCGAATATAAAGTGATAATAGGGTCCAGCGCTTCTACATGCCCTGCTTTAACTAACCAAACTAAGTGCTCTTCCGCACTATCTAGTAGTCCAGCCATTATATAATCTTCGGCTAGTTCTAAACGACTAGTTGCAGCTTGTTGTTCATTTAAGCTTGGGTGTTTTAATAGAAGTTCGTGAATTTTTATTGCGCGGTCTAATTCACCTCTACGGCGAAACATGGTGGCAAGTGTAGAATAGTGTTCAACCGAGTCGGCTGAAACTTCAAGTAAGTTGATTAAATGCTCTAAGCCTTGATCTTCTTCTCTATCGAGTAGAAATTTTAAGCCTTTGCTATATTCAGAAGTGATCTGACGATTAAGTTGATGAGCTTGGTTTTTAGCACTGTTTTTACCCATAATCCAACCGTAACCAGCGGCAACGGGTAATAGTAAAAACAAAAGCTCAATCATAGTTAGGTGTCTTTATTCGCGGCAAGCTTTTTTTTATCTTTTTCAGGCGCTAATTGCTTTTTTAAGCGGTAGTTTTGCCACTTTAATTGCGAAAACAATTTAAAGCTAATAAAACAACCAATCAAAACACCTAATAAAAAGCAGATACTTATTATTACAGCTAAAGGTAGCGTATTACTGGCTATAATGTAATTTACTTGTACTAACTGTGGGTTTTGTGACCCTAATACAAATGCACTGATAAGGCATAGTGCAGCCAGAATAATTTTTAATACCTTGAACAAGTAACTACTCCACTAAGTTAACTAGGCAATGCTTTCATTCACGCGGTCGCGTAATTCTTTGCCTGGTTTAAAATGAGGTACATGCTTTCCTTCAAGCTCAACTGTATCGCCAGTCTTAGGATTACGACCTGTGCGAGGAGCGCGGAAATGCAAAGAGAAACTACCAAAACCTCTGATCTCAATACGATCTGAAGTAGATAATGAGCCGGCCATTTGTTCAAGAATTTCTTTTACAGCATTCTCAACATCTTTCACTGGAACGTGTGCGTGTTGTTCCGCAAGTATTTCTATCAATTCTGACTTAGTCATAGCGTTTCCTTAAAAAGAGATATAGGAAGGGCAAAAAATGCCCTTCCAACTAAAAACTAATTATATATTAGTCTTTTTGTGCATTTGCGAAAGCAGCTGCCATTGCGTTTTCAAACACTGGCTCTTCTTTCTTAAGCTTCTCTAGTACTTCTTTCTCTTCTGCTTCGAAAAGAGCTTTTACAGATAAGCTTAAAGTGCGGTTCTTACGATCAACACCAACGTATTTAACTTCAATCTCGTCGCCTACAGAAACAACAGTAGTTGCATCTTCAACGCGCTCTTGAGCGATATCAGCTACACGGATGTAACCTTCAACGCCTTCGATAAGTTCAACAGTTGCGCCTTTCGCATCAACTTCAGTCACTTTACCTTTAACAATAGCACCTTTTTTGTTTGCATCAAGGTAGTTATTGAATGGGTCAGCTTCGATTTGCTTAACACCTAGAGAGATACGTTCACGCTCTGGGTCAACTTGCAATACGATAGCAGTGATTTCGTCGCCTTTCTTGAATTCACGTACAGCTTCTTCGCCAGGTGTATTCCAAGAAATGTCTGAAAGGTGTACAAGACCGTCAATACCACCGTCAAGACCGATAAAGATACCGAAGTCAGTGATTGATTTGATCTTACCAGTAACTTGATCGCCTTTGTTTTGTAGACGAGCAAATTCCTGCCAAGGATTAGCAATACATTGCTTAAGACCAAGAGAAATACGACGACGTTCTTCGTCAATTTCTAAAACCATAACTTCAACAGTGTCGCCAAGGCTTACAACTTTTGAAGGATGGATGTTCTTGTTAGTCCAATCCATTTCAGAAACGTGTACTAAACCTTCAACGCCTTCTTCGATTTCCACGAAACAGCCGTAATCTGTAAGGTTAGTAACACGACCAGAAAGTTTAGAACCTTCTGGGTAACGACCAGCGATAGCTGCCCATGGATCTTCACCAAGCTGTTTAAGGCCTAGAGAAACACGAGTTTTATCTTTGTCGAATTTTAGAACTTTAACTGCGATTTCGTCGCCAACATTAACGATTTCTGAAGGGTGCTTAACACGCTTCCAAGCCATATCAGTAATGTGTAGTAGACCATCAACACCACCAAGGTCAACGAATGCACCGTAGTCAGTAAGGTTCTTAACGATACCTTTAACTTCTTGGCCTTCAACAAGGTTAGCAAGAAGCTCTTCACGTTCTTGTGAGTTTTCAGATTCGATAACTGCACGACGTGAAACAACAACGTTGTTACGTTTTTGGTCAAGCTTGATTACTTTAAATTCAAGCTCTTTGCCTTCAAGGTGAGTTGTGTCACGTACTGGACGAACATCAACAAGTGAACCAGGTAGGAAAGCACGGATTGAATCAACTTCAACTGTGAAACCGCCTTTAACTTTACCGTTGATAACACCAGTAACAGTCTCTTGCTCTTCACATGCTTTCTCAAGACGGATCCATGCTTCGTGACGCTTAGCTTTCTCACGAGAAAGGATAGTTTCACCGAAACCGTCTTCAATTGCATCTAGTGCAACATCTACTTCGTCGCCTACAGCAACTTCTAGTTCACCAGCAGCATTTTTGAACTGCTCTGCAGGGATAGCACTTTCTGATTTAAGACCAGCATCTACAAGTACAATGTTATTCTCGATAGAGATTACTGTACCTTTAACGATAGAGCCTTGCTCTGCTTCAAAACCCTTTAAGCTTTCTTCAAATAACTGCGCAAAATTTTCTGACATACGAATATACGTCTCATATATTAATACCAATAAGCAACCATGCTGCATGGGGTTGTTAAAATAGCACTGGCATCCTGCTGGCGCATAAAATGTGTTTAGCTTCGTTTAGGAAGCTTACCTTCAGAGATAGCAATATCCAATAAAGTTATTACCTTATCAAACACTTGCTGTGCATTAAGATCGCTAGTATCGATCTCAATAGCATCCTCTGCAGGTACAAGCGGAGCAACGGTGCGATTCATATCGCGCTCGTCACGAGCTTGAATGTCTTGTAATAGACCACTTAGTGTAACATCAAGGCCGCGCGTATTCAACTCAACAAAGCGTCTACGAGCACGCTCTTGTGCACTGGCTGTTAAATATATTTTTAACGGCGCATCTTGAAAAACCACAGTGCCCATATCACGGCCATCGGCAATTAAGCCATTTTCAGTGCGAAATGCACGCTGGCGACGTAATAACGCTTCACGAACGCGAGGTAATGCTGCAACTTTTGAAGCCGCAGCGCCTACTTCTTCATTACGAATAGTAGTGGTTACATCTTCGCCTTCTAAAATAACTTTTCCTGCATTAGTTTGACTATCTACCAAAAACTGCACATCTAAATTTGCAGCAAGCGGGACAAGCCCTTCTTCATTGTCTAATGCAATTTGGTGATGAAGTGCAGCTAAAGATAAAACACGATAAATCGCACCGCTATCTAATACATCCCACCCTAACTTGTCGGCTAACAAGCGACAAACAGTTCCTTTACCTGAACCACTTGGGCCATCAACGGTGATCACGGGCATTAATAACGCCTGCATTTAAAACCTCCTGCAATGCACACCTAAATAAACCGCGACATTATACGTCAGTTATTAAAATATATCTGCTATTAGTGTGTAACTTTTGTAATTACTTCTAATTAGCTTATTCACTGACTGACGCTAAAACATTGAAAAATGTAGGAAATGTTTTATAGGTACACTTTGGATCATTAATTGTTATTGGCTTTCCACCAACGGCAACCATTGCAAAACACATGGCTATACGGTGATCGTCGTAAGTATCAACAGCAACATCATTAAATGTTTCAGGTGGGGTGATCTCTATAAAATCTTCACCTTCTACAACCTGTGCGCCTACTTTACGAAGCTCAGTTGCCATTGCATATAAACGGTCTGTCTCTTTTACTCGCCAGTTATAAATGTTACGAATGGCTGTTGGGCCTTTGGCAAAAAGAGCAACAGTTGCAAGAGTCATAGCTGCATCAGGAATTGCATTGGCGTCAATATCCACACCTTTTAGTTCACCTTTGCGAACAACTAAACGCTCATCATACCAATCAATTTTTGCGCCTACTTGCTCCATTACTTTGGCAAAGCCTATATCACCTTGCACCGACTTGGCACCCACGCCCTTAATTTCAATCTCACCGCCTGCAATTGCAGCCGCAGCAACAAAGTAAGAGGCAGAAGATGCATCGCCTTCAACCATTATGCGATCTAATGATTGATACTGTTGACCACCTTTAACTTTAAAGGTTGCATAATCACTGTGCTCAACATTAACCCCAAAACGTGCCATTACATCAAGTGTAATATCAATATAAGGTTTAGAGACTAAAGTACCTTTAATAGTTATTGTTGTATCACCGTTAAATAATGGCGCTGCCATTAATAGAGCGGTTAAAAATTGACTTGAAATACTGCCGTCAATTTCAACCTCACCGCCTTTTATTTGGCCACCCACAATTTTAAGTGGTGGGTAGTCTTTGTGCTTTGTATAAGTAACATCACCACCCAATGCTTGCAGCGCGTCAACCAAGTGCCCTATCGGGCGCTCTTCCATACGTGGCTCGCCTATTAGCTCGTACTCACCAGCAACGCCAGCAAGTACTGCTGTTAAAGGTCTATAAGCAGTACCCGCATTACCTAAAAACAAGGGCTCAGTCGGTGTATTAAACACACCACTAACACCCTCTACGGTGGCTACAGTGCGTTCATCATTTAAAGTTACATTTACACCTAATAACTTTAAGGCGCCCAGCATATGGCGTATATCGTCACTATCAAGTAAGTTTTCTACAACGGTAGTACCGCTTGCAAGTGCTGCTAATAATAAAATTCTGTTCGATAGACTTTTTGAACCTGGTAGGGTTACTGTGCCATTTACTCTAGAAATAGGTTCTAAACGAAGCTGCTCCATTAGCTGTGCTCCTTTGCAAAAGCAGCCATAAAGTCTACAAGTGCTTGAACACCTTCAATAGGCATTGCGTTATAAATACTTGCGCGCATACCGCCCACAATTCTGTGGCCTTCAAGAGCTAGTAACCCTGCATTTTTAGACTGAGCAACAAACTTATCATTTAAGCTTTCATCATTAAGCCAAAACGGAACATTCATACGTGAACGGCAATGTTTAGCTACTTTATTGGTATAAAAGCTCGATTCATCAATAAAGTCATAAAGTAGCTGCGCTTTAGCAATATTTTGAACTTCCATCGCTTTTACGCCACCATTACTTTCAAGCCATTGAAATACTTCAGCAGCTAAATACCAAGCAAATGTAGGGGGCGTGTTAAACATACTGCCTTGTTTTGCTTCTAATGCGTAATCTAAAATGCCTGGCTTAGGTAAGCCTTCACGCTCAAGTAATGTTTTACGAACAATAACGATTGATATGCCCGACGGGCCGATATTTTTTTGCGCACCAGCGTAAATTAAATCAAATTTATTAACGTCTATTTCGCGTGATAAAATAGTTGACGACATATCAGCAACGATCGGTGCTGTTGGGTGGCTTGGTACATCAAAAATTTCTAAGCCGTCAACCGTTTCGTTAGGGCAATAGTGAATGTAAGATGCATCTTCTGGTAACACCCAATCAGCAACCTGTTTAATAGAAAACTCGCCATTGGCATCATTACGCACATCAATAGAGGTTGCTTGAGTAAACTTGTTGGCCTCGTCTGTTGCACTTTTTGACCACACGCCGTTTTCGCAATAAACCGCAACTTTGCCTTCTTGGTGTAAATTTAATGGCACAGCACTAAACTGACCACGGCCACCACCATGCATAAACAGCACTTCAAATTCATCACTGATATTCATTAGGCGACGAAGGCTGGCTTCACATTTAGCTGTAAGGGCTAAAAACTCTTTGCTACGATGGCTTATTTCCATCACAGACACACCTAAATCTTGCCAATCTAGAAACTCTTTTTGTGCTTTTTTCATAACCGCTTGCGGAAGCATAGCTGGCCCCGCACAAAAATTATATTTACTCATTACCTTTGCCTCATTCCAGTAATTTAACTACTAAGCATGAACGCTCAATACCCACCCACTAAACCTTTGAGTTTTAATGAATGAATATAACTTCACACCCTATTAATTTTTTTCAACAACATTAAAAAAAGCGGCCAAGGCCGCTTTTTCAATATCAATTATTCTGAAGGAGGATTATCATCCGCTACTTCATCAATAACCGTATCTACAGTTTCAACGTCTTCAATATCAATCAAGTCACTTTCTGTAACTTCAATCTCTTCTATACGTTGTAAACCAACTACTTGCTCTTCGTCAATAGTTCTGATCAAAATAACACCTTGGGTGTTACGTCCAACCGTAGAAACTTCATTAACGCGAGTACGTACTAAGGTACCACGATTTGAAATAATCATGATTTCGTCGTTATCATCAACTTGTACAGCGCCAACAACAGCACCGTTACGCTCACTCACCTTGATAGATACAACACCCTGTGTTGCACGGCTCTTAGATGGGTAATCTTCAAGTTGTGTACGCTTACCGTAACCATTTTCAGTTACCGTTAAAATAGCACCGTCAGTTTTTGGTACAATTAACGATACTACGCGTTGATCATCGGCCATTTTAATACCACGAACACCTGTAGCAGTACGACCCATTGGGCGAACACCTTTGAAACGAATCTCAGGGTTACCTTCTTCGTCTAATACTGGGTTACCGTTTTCATCAACAACTGTTGTTTCTTCAGCTTCTTTAAAGCGTACAACTTTACCTGCATCAGTGAACAACATAATTTCGTTGCTACCATCGGTAATATCAACCCCAATCAGGCTATCGCCATCATTTAAGTTAACAGCAATAATACCGCTTGCACGTTGACGACTGTAAGCCGTTAATGGTGTTTTCTTAACTGTACCAAATGCTGTTGCCATAAAGATGTATTTATCTTCTGCGTACTCGCGTACTGGCAATATAGCAGTAATACGTTCATCAGCTTCAAGTGGTAACAAGTTAACAATTGGCTTACCGCGCGCTGCACGACTCGCTAGTGGTAACTGATACACTTTAAGCCAATATAAACGACCGGCCGTAGAGAAACACAATATAGTATCGTGTGTATTTGCAACTAATAGACGCTCGATGAAATCTTCATCTTTCATCTTCGTTGCTGACTTACCTTTACCACCACGACGCTGTGCTTCGTAATCAGACAATGCCTGATACTTCACATAACCTTCGTGAGAAAGCGTTACTACTACGTTTTCTTCAGTAATTAAGTCTTCAAGGCTGATATCGTGAGCAGCTGCATTAATTTCAGTGCGACGCTCATCACCATATTGCTCTTTAATTTCAACTAGCTCGTCACGAATAACTTCCATTAAACGCTCAGGAGTTGCCAAAATATAAAGTAGTTCAGCAATTAGTTCTAATAACGCTTGGTATTCGGTCAAGATTTTTTCGTGTTCAAGACCTGTTAGCTTATGTAAACGCAAATCAAGAATTGCTTGAGCTTGTTGCTCAGAGATATAATATTGACCATCGCGAATACCAAGTTCGCTCGCTAACCAATCTGGACGAGCAACATTGTCTTCTCCTGCTTTTTCAAGCATACCTTGTACATTACCTAATTCCCACGGACGCGCTGTTAAAGCAATTTTAGCTTCAGCAGGTGTAGGGGATTTACGAATAAGTTCGATAATTGGGTCAATGTTTGCAAGCGCAATCGCTAAGCCTTCAAGCGTGTGTGCACGGTCACGGGCTTTACGTAAATCAAATACTGTACGACGAGTTACTACTTCACGACGGTGAATAATAAACTCTTCTAACATTTCTTTTAAATTGAAACATTTAGGTTGGTTATTAATTAGCGCAACCATATTCATACCAAACACAGTTTGTAACTGAGTTTGTGAATACAAGTTGTTTAAAATAACTTCGCCTACGTCACCACGTTTGATCTCGATAACGATACGCATACCGTCTTTATCAGATTCATCACGTAATGCGCTAATGCCTTCAATTTTCTTATCTTTGACAAGCTCAGCTATTTTTTCAATTAAGCGTGCTTTATTCACCTGATAAGGAATTTCGTGAACGATGATTGTTTCGCGACCTGTTTTTTCATCGGTTTCGATGTCGGCGCGTGCACGCATGTACACTTTACCACGGCCAGTTAAGTAGGCTTGTTCAATACCTTTCTTACCGTTGATAATTGCAGCCGTTGGGAAATCAGGACCAGGGATATAATCCATTAACTCTAAAATAGTTAAATCAGGATTTTGAATAAGTGCCAAACAACCATTTACAACTTCAGTTAAGTTATGTGGTGGTATATTTGTAGCCATACCTACTGCAATACCTGACGAACCATTCACTAATAAATTAGGAATTTTCGTTGGTAAAACATCAGGGATGAACTCAGTGCCATCGTAGTTAGGAACGAAATCAACCGTTTCTTTTTCAAGATCGGCTAATAACTCATGCGACATTTTTGCCATACGTACTTCTGTATAACGCATTGCCGCTGCTGAATCACCATCAACCGAACCGAAGTTACCTTGGCCATCTACTAGCATATAACGCAGTGAGAATGGCTGAGCCATACGAACTATCGTGTCATAAACTGCACTGTCGCCGTGTGGGTGGTATTTACCGATTACGTCACCGACCACACGGGCCGATTTTTTGTAAGGCTTGTTCCAGTCATTACTAAGCTCGTTCATTGCAAACAAAACGCGGCGATGAACAGGTTTTAAGCCGTCACGTACGTCTGGTAATGCACGTCCTACTATTACGCTCATTGCGTAATCTAAGTAAGAGTTTTTTAACTCGTCTTCAATATTGACTGGCAGAATTTCATTGGCGAGATCAGTCATTTGATATCACATTCCTTCAGTATCAGCTCTCAACAACCCGGTATTGGGTATTAAGAGTATTGTTATTATTTCTAACAGACATGCTATCACAATTAATTTTAATTTACAGGCGCAAAACTTTGCGATTTATCAATTTAGCCCTATATAATGGCCTCAGATTGACGAGGAAGTATTTTATGACCGAACATCAAAATGTAGATCACGCAGAAATAGCAAAATTTGAAGCCATCGCCGAGCGTTGGTGGGACCTAGACGGAGAATTCAAACCTCTTCACGAAATTAACCCGTTACGTTTAGACTTTATAGCAAACAAAACGCAAGGCTTATTCGATAAAGAAACACTCGATGTTGGCTGTGGTGGCGGTATTTTAAGCCAAAGCATGGCGCGTATGGGTGCAAAAGTAACTGGCATCGACATGGGGCAAGAGCCTTTAACTGTTGCTAAGTTGCACAGTTTAGAAACTGGCGTAAATGTAGATTATATAAAAGTGCCTGCAGAAGAGTTTGCATCGCAACACCCAGAGCGCTTTGATGTAATAACCTGTATGGAAATGCTTGAACACGTTCCCGACCCAGCATCTATCATTCATGCTGTAGCTGCACTAGCCAAACCAGGCGCGCATGTGTTTTTTTCAACCCTGAACAAAACACCTAAGGCATATTTATACGCCATTGTTGGCGCTGAAAAACTTTTAAAAATGGTGCCTGAAGGTACACACGACCATAAAAAGTTTATAAAACCTGCGCAGCTCATTGCATGGGCAGAGCAAGCGGGTTTAAAAGTTCGTGCAAGTACAGGCCTTTCTTATAATCCACTATCAAAGCAATATACGCTCAATAGTGACGTTAGCGTAAATTACATACTGTACTTTGAGAAGTTAGCTTAATGGCTAACTCTCAAGCCCCCCTCCCCCTTATTGAGTACGATGCATTTTTATTTGATTTAGACGGCACTCTACTCGACACCGCTGATGATTTAGGTGTCGCTTTAAACGCAGTGCTTATTAGCAATAAAATAGAGCCAGTTAGTAGTGATGTATACCGCCCTGCGGCATCTAACGGCGCAGGCGCATTATTAGAGGCTGGTTTTAAAGAGTTATGGGACACACAACCTCAAAGCGAACTTATCAAGCAATTAGTCGACGAATACGCTGCAAACATAGCAAATCACACACGTTGCTTCAGCGGAGTTGAATCGTTACTTATTGCCCTTGATCAGAAAAAGATCAAATGGGGGATCATGACTAACAAACCGGGGTTTTTAACCGATCCTTTAGTGGCAACTATGCCCGCATTAAAAAATGCCAGTGTAGTAATAAGTGGCGACACCTTAGCAGAGGCCAAACCGTCACCTCTCCCATTACTACATTGTGCAAAATTAATGGGAGTTAAGCCTAACCGCTGTTTGTACATTGGTGATGCACAGCGAGACATACAAGCAGGCAAAGCCGCAGGTATGCGCACAGCAACGGCACTTTGGGGCTACATACCAAATATTGATGAAGCCAACAGCTGGAATGCTGATTTTAACTGGCAAAGCCCAATTGATGGTTTTAACCATATATAGTGCCATGTTAATTAATAAACACTATATATTGTGATTGTGTTAGTTTTTACACAAAGCTTGCTGATAAAAAAAGCAGTCAAAATTTATTTTTAAAATGCGTAAATTTAGCAGATCATTAGTTGATTTTTGCATATTTCAACTTAAATGATTGTTCGAAGGTGAGTGTCTACTAACACAAATACGTTATCCCGAAGTTATCCACAAATAGGGGCAATTATGTCCCTTGCAAAACAACTCAGACCACACTATCTTGTGATCTCTAAATTGAACAACACCAGATATTGTGGCCAAATGTTATTCAATTAAATTCGCAAATATGGCGAAACTTATAATAAATGAGTATATACCTTGCCTCGGCGAGGTATAAAGCATTGGTCAAAATACATAATTCCCAAGGAATACAGGCAAATGAACCAACAGTTATCTGTAAGCAAACGTGACGGGCGTAAAGAGCCTCTTGATCTGGATAAGATCCATCGCGTTATTGAGTGGGCCGCCGAAGGTTTAAACAACGTTTCGGTTTCGCAAGTTGAATTAAAGTCGCACATTCAGTTTTACGACGGTATTCGTACTAAAGACATTCACGAAACCATCATCAAAGCAGCAGCGGATCAGATTTCAAAAGAATCGCCTGATTACCAATACTTAGCTGCACGTTTAGCTGTATTCCATTTACGTAAAAAAGCGTACGGTCAATTTGAGCCACCACGTTTATTTGACCACGTAACAAAAATGGTTGGCGATAAACGCTATGATGCTCATTTACTAGTAGATTACACAGAGCAAGAGTTAGATGAGCTTGATGCATACCTTGATCATTCTCGCGATCTTAACTTTAGCTACGCTGCTGTAAAGCAACTTGAAGGTAAGTATCTCGTTCAAAACCGTGTATCGGGTGAAATATACGAAAGTGCACAGTTTTTATATATTTTAGTTGCGGCAAGCTTATTTTCAGATTACCCACGTGAAACACGTACTGATTACATTAAACGTTTTTACGATGCAGTATCTTTATTTAAAATATCTCTACCAACGCCAATTATGTCGGGTGTACGTACGCCTACTCGCCAATTTAGCTCGTGTGTATTAATTGAATGTGGCGACAGCCTTGATTCAATCAATGCAACGTCGTCAGCTATTGTTAAATACGTTTCACAACGTGCGGGAATTGGTATTAATGCAGGTAGAATACGTGCGCTAGGTAGCCATATTCGTAACGGCGAAGCGTATCACACAGGTTGTATCCCTTTTTATAAGCACTTTCAAACAGCGGTTAAAAGTTGTTCACAAGGTGGTGTACGTGGCGGCGCAGCAACATTATTCTACCCGCTTTGGCATTTAGAAGTAGAGAACCTACTTGTACTTAAAAATAACCGTGGTGTAGATGACAACCGCGTTCGCCACCTAGATTACGGCGTACAGTTTAATAAATTAATGTACTCTCGTTTAATTAAAGATGATTACATTACATTATTTAGCCCATCAGATGTGCCTGGCCTTTATGATGCATTTTTTGAAGACCAAGCTGAGTTTGACGCACTTTACGTTAAATACGAACAAGACGAGTCTATTCGTAAAAAACGCATTAAAGCCATTGAGCTTTTCTCTATGTTTGCGCAAGAGCGTGCAAGTACTGGTCGTATTTATTTACAAAATGTGGATCACTGTAATACACACAGCCCATTTATTTCTAAAGTTGCGCCAATTCGCCAATCTAACTTATGTTTAGAAATTGCATTGCCAACTAAGCCACTTAATAACGTGAATGACGAAGAAGGCGAAATTGCCCTTTGTACACTTTCTGCGTTTAACCTAGGTGCAATAGAGTCACTTGATGAGCTTGAAGAGCTAGCTGAACTTGCAGTACGCGCACTTGATAACTTACTTGATTTCCAAGACTACCCTGTACCGGCTGCTAAAAATGCAACTATGGGTCGTCGTACACTAGGAATAGGCGTAATTAACTACGCATACTACCTAGCTAAAAACGGTAAGCGTTATTCTGATGGCAGCGCTAATGCATTAACACATAAAACCTTTGAAGCTATTCAATATTACTTAATGAAAGCATCAAACGAGCTTGCTAAAGAGCGTGGCGCGTGTCCTAAGTTTAACGAAACAACGTATTCACAAGGTATTATGCCAACAGATACGTACAAACGTGATTTAGATAAAATTTGTGATGAGCCACTTCATCTTGATTGGGATACACTACGTGCAAGTATTAAAGAGCACGGTATGCGTAACTCAACACTAAGTGCATTAATGCCATCAGAAACATCGTCGCAAATCTCTAACGCAACTAACGGTATTGAGCCACCACGTGGACATATTAGCGTTAAAGCAAGTAAAGACGGTATTTTAAAACAAGTTGTTCCTGAGTATGAGCGTTTAAAAGATCAGTACGAGCTACTATGGGACATTCCATCAAACGATGGTTATTTACAGCTTGTTGGCATAATGCAAAAATTTGTTGACCAAACAATTTCTGCAAATACAAATTATGATCCAAACAAGTTCGAAGGCGGTAAAGTACCTATGCAAGTCTTATTAAAAGACTTACTAAGCGCGTACAAACTAGGTGTTAAAACCTTGTATTACCACAATACTCGCGATGGCGCCTCAGATTCACAAGAAGATGCTCCAGAAGTGGAAGATGACGATTGTGAAGGCGGCGCGTGTAAAATATAACTGCTGATTTTTATTTTAAGCGGGCATTTAGCCCGCTTTTTCTGATAGTTTTTTGAGTGATAAACATGTCTTATACTACTTTTAGCCGAAACCATAATAACCAAATGCAAGAGCCAATGTTTTTTGGCCAAACTGTAAACGTATCTCGTTACGACCAACAAAAATACCCAATTTTTGAAAAGTTAATTGAAAAGCAACTGTCTTTCTTTTGGCGTCCTGAGGAAGTAGATGTAAGTAAAGACCGTTTAGACTTTCAAGCATTACCAGATCACGAAAAGCATATATTTTTAAGCAACTTAAAATACCAAACACTGCTTGATAGTGTACAAGGTCGTTCGCCAAACGTGGCTCTACTTCCAATTGTATCGCTACCAGAGCTTGAAACATGGATAGAAACGTGGGCGTTCAGTGAAACAATTCACAGCCGTTCATACACGCATATTATCCGTAACGTAACACAAGCACCTGAGCTTATTTTTGATGACATTGTTAGCAACGATAAAATTAGCGAACGTGCTGATGCCGTAACTAAATACTACGATGACTTAATTAACTCTGTATCGCTTTACAACTTATACGGTGAAGGCAAACACGAGATTAACGGTAAAACAGTTATCATTAATTTATTTGAGCTTAAAAAGAAACTTTACCTGGCTATGATGTCGGTAAATATTCTTGAAGCGATTCGCTTTTACGTAAGCTTTGCATGTTCGTTTGCATTTGCTGAGCGCGAGCTAATGGAAGGTAACGCTAAAATCATCAAGCTAATTGCACGCGATGAAGCACTTCACCTTTCTGGTACTCAGCATATTTTAAACATTATGCAAGACGGTAAGGACGATCCAGAAATGGCGATTGTTGCTGCCCAGTGCCGCGACGAAGCAATTAAAATGTTTGTTGATGCTGCAGAGCAAGAAAAAGAGTGGGCCGAATACTTATTTAAAGATGGTTCGATGATTGGCTTGAATAAACATATTTTATGTCAGTACGTTGAATACATTACCAATGCACGTATGACTGCAATTGGTTTGCCAGCACAGTTTGAAAATAACAGTAACCCTATCCCGTGGATAAACTCGTGGTTAGTGTCTGATAACGTGCAAGTAGCACCACAAGAAGCAGAAATAAGCTCATACCTTGTTGGTCAAATAGACTCTCAAGTTGATGCATCAGAATTTGGTGATTTTGATTTATAATGAGTGACAA
The DNA here is from genome assembly GCF_011378805.1 of Pseudoalteromonas sp. Z9A6. Classification (NCBI taxonomy): domain Bacteria; kingdom Pseudomonadati; phylum Pseudomonadota; class Gammaproteobacteria; order Alteromonadales; family Pseudoalteromonadaceae; genus Pseudoalteromonas; species Pseudoalteromonas sp. Z9A6. The sequence goes on along the minus strand of NZ_WTKZ01000016.1, from coordinate 55,222 downwards.
GTCTACTGCAAGCATAACGCTTGCAGAAAACAGCCAGTGTATAGAATTTACCGCAGGCTGCCCTTCTCTTTTACAGTGCTTAGAGTCCATGAAAATAGACGTCGCATTCCAATGCCGTGAAGGTTACTGCGGCGCTTGTAGAGCAACGTTAGTGTCAGGTAGTGTTGAATATAACGAAGAGCCACTTGCGTTTGTGCGCGAAGGCGAAATACTCCTGTGCTGCTGTAAACCCAATGGCAATGTAAGTATTAATTTAAAGTAGTCTAAACGCTAAATACAGTTTATAAACGCCAATCTAATTGTTTAATACCCGATAACTAGCTCTTTAGCTTATTTACGTATCACTGAACGAGCTTTACACGCATTGAAACTGATGCGCTACGCCCTAAATTATCAACCACTCTTACGTCAAATTCGCCTACTTGCGGGTGCCAGAAAAAAGGCGTATCTCGCTCTACTTTACCAACAAAGCTGTTATCTACAAACCAATATAAAATACGTGAATCTGTATCTGTGATTGCACTAAAAGGCAGGCCTTCTTTTTTCAATTTACTGGCTCTTATCGTGTAGCTAATTAAATTACTCGGGGATGTAATACTCGGTGCTGAGCCACGTGTACTCGTGTCATTAATTAAGCATGAATCTAAATAAGGTGGAGGCTGGCGTTTAACAATACCTGCTTGTTTAAATAATCTGACTAAGTCAGATGGCCAAAATTCATAAACTGCCTTTGTAGTTGTAGATTCAACATACTGACAAGCACGTAATCCCGATACTTTATCAATATAAATTTCACGATGTACATCGGACACTTTAATTGGCGACTTACCTGGAATAAAAAGCCCTTTTTCTGTTTTAGGGCAATGCACATTAGGTAAATCACCTGTTGTTGAACAAATATCTACTTCTGTAATATTTAAACTACCTGGTTTTATATTGCCTTTGATTAAGCCGTAACTATCTAATGAACGTATTATTTCAAAAAATAAAGGCGCGGCTGCTTGTCGCCCAATAAAAGATGGGTGCCCTTCTCCTGAGAAATTACCCACCCATGTAGCTAAAACATACGGACCAACAATACCTACTGACCATGCATCGCGAAAAGCAAATGAAGTACCTGTTTTCCAATATACAGGGTATGATTGCCTTCTTTCTTTTTGAAATGAAATTTCATCAACTGCACTATTTTTACTTAGCATTTGTAAAGTCAGGTAGGCTGCCTCTGGGCTGATGAGCTGCTTAATATGATTGTTTTGATTATTTGGGTTGTTTTGGTTAATAACAGTGGCGTCTTTTTTTAATATAACTTCATCCTTATACACCCCTAAATTAGCTAACATAGCGTATAACTTAACGAGCTCTAGCATCGTTACTTCACTGCCGCCCAGCGCAAGCGCTAAACCATAAAACTCTTTGGGCTGAAGCTTTTTAACATCGGCTGCAACGAGTAAATCGTATAGCCCAACATTTTGTAAGCGATACATCAAATTAACAGCAGGCACATTACGGCTCAGCACTAGCGATTCAGTAGCCGATATAGGCCCTAAAAACTGCTGATCGTAATTCTCTGGTGTATATCCTCCAAAGCGTTTGGGGGCATCTTTTACAAGCGTTAATGGATGAATTAACCCTTCCTCTATAGCAAGCGCATAAATAAATGGTTTAAGGGTTGAACCTGGTGAACGCTTAGCTCTTACACCATTTACTTGACCGCTAATGTCATTATTAAAAAAATCCACAGAGCCTAATTCAGCAACTACTTCCATAGTTTTATAATTTAGTAAAATAGCAGACGTATTACTAAGCCCGTCTCTATGCCTGCGATTAATGTAATTTCTTGCATGGCGCTGAAGTAAGTTTTGTAAATTAAGGTCTATCGACGTTTTATATTCTCCAGGCTTTAGGTGCGGGTACTCGCTTTGTAAATTATTAATAAAATGTGGGGCTTCAAAAGGCAAGTCTGAAGAGGCATATACCTTTATCGGTAATTGCATAGCTGCTAGCCAGTGTTTATCGTCTGGGTACTTTTCAAGCCAACGAGTAAACAGTTTTTTTCTTGTTTCTAGCAATACCAGTTTAGCCGATTTTTTAATGGGATTTCGTTTGGTTGGGTTTTGCGAGATTAAGCTAAGTAATAATGACTCAGGTAAATTAAGATCAATAGCTGGTTTCTTAAAATAAATTAAACTGGCTGCACCAACACCTTCAATATTTGATCCATAAGGCGCTAAGTTAAAATACGCCTCGAGTATTTGGTTTTTACTGTAGTGTCGCTCAATTTGTAACGCTCGAAGTATTTGTTCTACTTTTCCAAAAATAACATGCGTGTTCATCCCAAAGTGTAACCGGGCTACTTGCATTGTTATTGTTGACGCACCGACTCGGTGACTTCTTTTAATATAGCTAGTATAAAACGCATTTATTAAAGCAATAAAATCGACACCAATATGCTCATAAAAGTCTTGGTCTTCATACAGTAAAGTAGCTTGTTGAATGCTCAAAGGGATTTTATCTATTGGCGTCCATAATCTATATCTATCGTCTGCGGCTAAATTTAAACGAAGTAATTTATCACTGCTATCGTAAAAAGCCGTTGAGTAAGCATTGGGCTGGGTAATATCAGGCTTTGGAGTAAATAAATACAACAGCACTGCAAGCAGTGCTGTTGTAAAAAAAGCCGTTTTTATTATAAAACTAAGCTTTTTATTTAGCGGCGGTAACATCAAAACGACCCGATTTTGAGTGCGCTTTGATACTTAAATCATACATAGATTCAGCATAAGCCGATGGCACTACAAAGCTGCCAGATGCTGTAGCCTTAACTTTGTAAGTAAGCTCAGTCATGCTATCGCCAAAGCTGTCATACAATATAACGCGATCCTCTCGTATATCTTTATAATCAGAGGTCCAGCGATTATAACTATTGCGAACGCTGTCTCTGAGTACTTCAAACCCACCAGGTAGTAAATCAATAACAGCAACATCCGAAATATTTTTACCCGTTGTACTACGCACTCGTAATACAACGTTTAGTTCTTGACCTTGAACAGCGGTGGTTATCACATTACCTTTATCGTCTTGGTATTCTCTGACAACTTCTAAACCATTACTTAATGACTTTTGTGGCACGTTTGTATCAAAACCAGCTTGGCTCATCATGTAAAATGAGCGAGGTGGCGCTAATACATCAAGCGTTTTAACGTCATTTAAAAACGAGGCTTTAGGATAAGGTGTATAGGTTACGTCTAATGCCTTTTTTTCTGCCATTGTCGTTGTTGCCATTATTTTTACATCTTCAGGCTGGGCTTGTGATAACGCAACTTTTGAGTATGCCGTCATAGCAAGTACAGACCAAGCAGACGACAACGTGTTGAAGTCTCCTTTAAAAATAGGGTCAACGACATTAAACAAATCATCTTTAGTTAACTGCTTTAAGCGAGCAGGAAAATGTTTTGATAACAAATAAATATACTGTCCGTCGTGAGCTAAACGTGAGTCGTAAGCGCCCCAATTATCGTGCTGGGTATCTTGCCCAATTTTATAGCTATGGATCAGTGCTTGCGCTTTGTCGCTTGCACGTAATAGCTGATAAGTTGCGCCCATAAACGCGGACGTTATATCTTGTTGCCATACTTTGCTATTACTCGCATTTACACTTTTTTCTAAATCAGATAAGTAATTAGTTGTTACCTCACCTTGTCGTGTTAACAAATAAATGGCATAAGCGCGGTTTCTGTCATTCGTCTCTAAAGATCCGCTCGCTATACTGCGCACACCTTCAAAACCACTGCTCCACATATCATAAGGTATTGCTACGCCCGCTTCTTTTGCATCTAATAAAAAATGCATAACATAAAGAGAAGAATAAATAGATGCACTAGAATTACCCGGCCATAACATAAACCTGCCATCAGGTAACTGACGTTGACGAAGGGTATCTATTAAGTTGTTTATACGCTCACGTTTATAAGATACATCGCCCATATAACTCGGGTGTTCTAAATAACTCAGCACCGGAAACACACTACTCACTACCTGCTCGGTACACATATGAGGAAAGTTATCTAAATAACTAATAAGACCATCAACAAGCGCTAACGGGCTTTGTGAAGCGGTAATATTATTTTGTGATAAGTTAGGATATAGCTGTCTCGAAACCGCTATTTCTTTTTTACCTGATTCACTAAAGCCACTTTCAAAGCTACTAACAAATGCAACCGCAGGGCGCACACTTAACGTTGCCGTGCGTTGGCTAACATTGTCACCCGATAACGCAGTAAATGTAATTGATGCAGCGCCAAGCTTATCAAGCACTTTCACTCTAAACGTTAATGTGTCTTCTGATTTTTCATCAATATTTAGCGTTAATTTTTTATCGCTTATTATTTCAATTTTGCTTGAAGTAAGCGCTTCTACCGTAATTGGCAGTTGTTTACCTGAATCCTCAACGCCATTAGCAATACCAAGTACAATATCAAACTCATCGCCTGGTGCTGCTGTCGTTAATACATTAGGAGTTAATACAAAGGGCCCTTTCACAAGTGTTGTACTTTCTTTAACACCAACACCCTCGTCATTTACGGCAATAGCAATTACACGTACCTGACCTGCAAAAGTATCTGGGATAGTAAACGTATGTTTTTTCGTTTTAGCATCAGCCGATAAAATACCAGACCAAAATGCGACTGGTTTTTGTACCTTACGAGAAAACGGGTTAAGTTGCTTGCTCTTGCGGTTCATTGCCATTGAGTCATCATAACCACCACCCGCAGCTGCAAGCTCTTGCACTAGTTTAAATTCAGGTAAAATAAGATCAACAATTTGCATAGTACTAACTTCTAAAGCACGTTTTTGTAAGAAGTGATTTAACGGCTTTGGCGTCCGATAATTTGCCACTTGTAAAATACCTTCATCTACAGCAAATAACAGAACACGTGAAGGTGATTTGGCACTATATGAAATGACTAAATCGTCACCTGGTTTTACTTTATCAGGTATGTTTACGTCAAAATCTATTGCGCGTTTACTTCGTTCAATCGCAAATGGTTTAACTGCGTAGCTTAATGGGCTTGTAAATATTTCTTTCGATTCAAGGCTTCGAACAAATGAAACATTAACATACGCATTGCCTTCTATCCCTTGAGGTAACGTTATGGTTTGTATGCTACTTGTTGTTTTACTCTCAAACCATTTAAAAGCGTGTACTTTATTAGTTTCAATTGTAATTAAACCCGAGCCAACATAAGGCGCTACAATACTTATTTCAATTGTTTCGCCCGGTTTGTAATCCGGTTTATTTAATTGAACTTGCAGTTCAGCATTCTTTTCAAGCTTACCCGCTAAGTTACCCGTGCCGGTTATCGTAAATGATACCCTACTAACGGTATTCCCTTTGCCATCAACGAGTTCTATTAAGTAATCACCTGGTTCAGCAGTGGGTAATTCGTAGTTTGCGCCATCTTGTTTAATGTAAAACGGATTGCTTGATACCTGTTTGTTTTTTCTAACCGATTGGTACTTATAAGTGCCGTTATTTTGTTGCACCAACGTAGATACATATTGTTGTTCTATTAAATTTAGCGATAAATCATCACGAGCAACTTGCTCAGTTTCTGAATTAATATTAATAAATTTTACAACACGTTTTGACTCTTTTGATATGTAGCTTAAATCGCCATCGGCTTTATAACCAACTAACTGCTCAACGGGTGAAACAAGCACCGAGCTGCTTGCACGAACACTTTTACCACCGCCTTCTTCATACCCTTGTACTGCAAAATTTAACTGATAAGTACCTGCCTCATAGCGAGTTAAGTCAATATCAAATTCTGCCTTGCCTTGTTCATCAGTTTTGGTTTCGGTTAATGATTCATAACTGTGTCTAATATTTTTTCCTTCACTGTGGGGATCAGAAAACACATAACCTTTGTATTCATTAAAGTAAAAACCAGCTGGAGATAAACGTAAATCAGCAGTAACACGTCTATTTTGAGCGGGTGTACCAAATAAATTTTGAAGGCTCACCAATGCTTTAAATTTTGAGCTGTTTACCCACCCCTTTGCAGATGATTGAGAAAATTGACTACTAATTTTCAATCTATCGGGTACAAACTCTTCAACTTTAAACTGAGTACTGCCTAATTGGTCGCGGCTATTATTATTTTTAATAAGTTGGACCGATACATAATACGTTCCGGTATTGGCGCTATTTTGTGTTTTAAAGTCAAAATCAAGCAATCCATACTTATCTAAGCTCACTCGTTTATTATAAACAGTTGTCCCTTTAGGATCGGTAATTATAAGTTCAAGCGGTATATCGCCCAGTTTTGCAAAGTTTTGTTGCTTCACAATCGTGGCAAGTTTAACACTATCGCCTGGTCGATAAATTCCACGATCAGAAAAAACAAACGCATCTATTTTATTACTACCACTGAGCCCAGAACTTACACCGCCGGTATCAAACCGAGAGTAGTTAACCATTCGAGCATAGCGATTATAAGGAATAAAAGACATGTCACTTTTAGTTTCGACTACAAAAGCAACGGGAGTTTGATCATCAGTAAACCACGTTGTGTTGTCGAAAAATGCGTGCCCCTCAGAATCTGTTTTAGCATTTAAAATAACTAATCCGTTTTTCCCCAATAACGACACCTTCGCTTTTGCTACCGGTTTTCCTGTTTCAATAGATTGGACAAATATATCGCGAGATCCATCTGCATTATTTTTTACCAAAATACCTAAATCAGTAATAAGGATAAGTCGTTTTTCTTGGGGGCCATATACGTAATTATCTTCTGTATTTAACGCTTGAGCATTTATAAAAAATAAGCCTAAACCAACTGACTCATTATACTTACTACTCAAATCAATAGATGAATAGACCGCTTTTTTAGGGTGCTCCGATTTTAAATTAACTTGTCTGGTAAAAATTGAACTTATGTTTTGTTCTGTAAAGTAATAATTATTAAATTCTGGATTAGAAATATCACCACTGGTTTGACTTATAAGGTGGTTAATTTGATTGGCTTCTACCCTACCTACTTTAACTTGAAGTGCGTTTACACCGCGGGTCAAAAATGACAATTTATGATCGCCATTTTTTGATAATATAGAGCCCTTAGACATAATATTTACTTGTGTCGGATAAGCCGGCGTATCTAAAATAGTGTCGTATTTATTCACCATCGTAAACTCACCCGTCGACTTTAATCCCTTATCAATCGCGATATAAACTTGCTGGTTTTGAGGGGCGTCAAACGTAAAACTGTGTAACTTAGTTGTATCTTGCGCGGTAGGAATCGCATTTAACTTAACTTTTTGAGATTGCTTAAGCACTGCATCAGTAACTTCTCGTGGGCTACTGAAGTACTTATAATTACCTTTTGAATCTTTAGCCGGTAATACGTAAGCAACTGTTTTACTAACCACATCTTGCGATGAAATATCATCTGTGAAGTCTAAAACAAGTGTTTGTTCGGGCTCCCCTTGCGTATTTTTTACCATCAACACATTGGCAGTATTTACTCTAAAAAAGCTATTTACACTTGGGATCAACACGGCGTCTTTAATCTCTACTGTTGTTTGAGAAGGACCCATAACCGGCTTTACACCGCTATTAAGAACAAAATACAGATAGCTTTCGGTATCTTGAATACGTATTTGCTCTGAAGTAATGTAAATCTCTCGTTGATGCTTGTCGTAAGTAACATCAAATTTGTATTGTGCTAGTTCGTTTTTGCCATCTTGCTCAAGTGATTGAGTCAGCTTTAAATTATTTTTTATGGTGCTTAAATCTGTTGGGTGAGTCGCTTTTAATGTTGCAATCACCTTGTGACTTTTTTTAACGTTAGGATCTTGATAAAAAGCGAGTGAGCTAAGCGTTAGTTCAAAATCGGGAGTTTTAAATACATGCTCATTATCGCTTAGATGTATATCACTTTTAAAAATAGATGAATCAAAACGTACCTTATATTCTTGCCCTGCTGACCAATCTTGTTTTGGGATAAATTTAAGCTGGCTTTCACTATTCCAAGACCACTGTCCAATTAGCTCAGGCGTGACTTTTATACCTGTGGGAATCACTTTGCCAACAAGCGCAAGCTTTGCGACAGAGTAAGACACTGCATCCGTGTTTTCTACATCATCTAAAACGGGAGTAAAATCAATATAAAGCGGTTCAGGGTTTAAAACATCAGATAAAGTGGTAACAGCAGGTGTAGAGTGAGTTGCTTTGTAACTAATTGGCTGTGGTAAGGAAAGAAAAAAACAATAGCCTGCTATAATTAATATCAACATTAGCACGGCGCTAAAAAATGCTGTTTTGCGCTCTTTAGCAAACCTAAGCACATTATTTATAGCAGTAATTAACCATTTCGGTTTATGCCAAATAATGACACCAAATGCATTTAAAATAACAAAAAATGTGGTCAGTAAAACCCACACACTGCCAACTGTTTTTTCGGTTACATTTACGTTGCCAAGTAAGCTTGCAACCAAACTAAACAAACCCGTACCTATCGCTAAAAAAGCAATACTCATAAATAAGCTAGCTATTTTGGGAGCGAGTTTACTTTGTTTAAGATTAACCTCTTTTGGGCTAGCCTCTTTTGAATCGGTTTTTGTATTCACGTTCAAAATCCTTTTTCTTTATACTGCAATATCAATAAATGAGAGAACTCATACTTATAATCTGGTTATTTATATTCTTGTGGGACGAAACGGTAATGCCCCGTAATTTTAAAATCGAAAAGCATGTCGCTTTTTTCAGGTCCTCGACCAATATTATGAACAATTAATGGATTCCCTGTGTCTTTTGCTAACTCATTCACAACCATACCAATGTGCGGCAAATTACCTGGCAGCATCCACGTTACAATGTCACCCGTTTTATAGTCGTTCACGTTACTTGATTTAGCGAGCACTTGGCCATGATTTTTAAAGTAAGCCTGTAAGTTTGGCACACGGCGGTGGTCTATATTTTTATCCGGTTTGGTTAAACCCCAAATACGCTTAGAGGGATATAGCTCAAAACTTTTTAACATGTCCTCATGCACAAGCTTTTGCAAATCAATACCTAAAAGTCGATATGATCGAATAACTACATCGGTACACACCCCTACATTAGCGGGCACATCGCCACCCGGATAAGTAATAGAGCGATAAGACCCGTCATAGGTAACGTTATGTGTTGTTCTTTCAAGTAACGCAGCCACAATATCGTCATCAAACGATGCCGCATAGGCATTTACACTAAGTAAGCTCAGTAAAAAAACAGTAAAGCGTGTCATATGCAATCCTTTGAAAATGTTAATTAACTACAACGCTTGAACCACGAGTTCAGGCACGTTTATTTTCTTGCCATTATTTGTAAAGTGCTTATCAAGACCATACGCCATGACTTCAAGTGGCGCAGCATTATAACCAACCTGCTGAATTTCGGTTATGTAACGCAACATAAAAGCCTCGGCGCCAAGTTCACTCCATTGGGCTACGTGAACAAGTTCATGAAAATGCACAGCTAAATTATCAGCTACGTAAGGAAGCATGTAATAAGTGTTTTTGTATGTAGTACCTGCAGCATCCATGTCAATAAAATCGTCTAATCCCATTTCACGCAAAAAAGGAAAGTTAGGTTTGGGTATTTCATCGACAATAACGGAAAAGGCATTTTTTAAAAATTCGACAGGATAAAACCCTGCAAACTCACTGGCAAATTTCTCACAGCTAATTCTTTGGGTTTTATATTTAATATTTGTTGCATCAATCCATTGTTCTATTTGTTCGAGCACGTCCTTCCTCCAAAATACTCACTTAACATTGTATAAATGTTGTAAGCCAACAACTCAATTGTAACAAAAGTAAATTAACGAATCTCTTTTTAAAGTACAAAAAGCTGCTAAAAAACCACTTACCCTCTAATCAACTATATATTTGGTAATGTGCTTTAAAAACACAGGTATTGTTACTGTGTCCTTATTAGTAGTAACTTGTAATTATTAACTGAATGCAATTGTGTAAATAACGGGTCTGGTAAATTAATAAAGCGTCATTACCAAAAATAACGAGTTTACTTATGCACCCAGATATACAAAAAAATCTTAAAGTAAAACCTGCTCACATCGTCTCATTTATTGTGTTTTTATTAGTTTCAATGTCTACGCTTACCGCTCAGGTATATGCCGCTGATGCTGTATGGCCTTCAAAAACCGCTTACAAATATGCAAATGTAAACGGTAAAAAGATATTTTACCGAGAGGCTGGCATCCAGAATAAGCAAACCATTGTGCTTTTACATGGCTATCCGTCGTCTTCACATACTTATCGTGAGCTAATTCCGCTTTTATCAGGGCGTTATCATGTTATAGCACCTGATTATTTAGGTTCTGGTTACAGCGAACGCCCAAACCCAGAAACTCAAAAATATACTTTTGAATTACTAGCTCAATACGTTGAAGGGTTACTAACAACGCTTAAAGTAAAGCGCTACAGCCTATATATACAAGACTTTGGAGCGCCCGTAGGCTTTAGAATGTTATTAAATAATCCTAATAAACTTGATGCACTTATTGTACAAAATGGTAATGCGTATTTAGAGGGGCTACCCCTACCGAGGCAAGCATTTTTTAAAGCCGCGAATGAAGATAGTTCGAAAGCTCAGCAAGATAAAATTTATTCGTTCACGTCTGAACAAGCCATTATTAATAAGCAGTATTTACGAGACGTACAAAGTAACCCAGAAGTGATGAGCCCAGATAGCTGGACGCATGATCTTCACTTTTTACAAACCAAAGCCGATAGAGTAATTCAAGTGCAATTGCTACAAGATTACTACAACAACCTTCTCGACTATCCAAAGTGGCAAGCTTATTTACGCAAGTACCAACCACCAACGTTAATTATATGGGGTAAAAACGACCCTGCGTTTATAGCCGAAGGCGCTAAAGCATACTTAAAAGATGTACCGAACGCTGAACTGCATTTACTCGATTCAGGACACTTTAGCGTTGAAGAAAAACCAGTAGAAATTGCAAAGTACATTGTCGATTTTATGAATAAGCTAGCTCAATAATAAGCCTTTCCTTTTGGTTTAGTATTTATAGCGAACATAAAAAAGCGCTGAGGCTAGAAACCATCAGCGCTTTATTAAGCTCAAGCTAAATCCACAAAAATCACATTTAATATGGATAAGTTATGCTTTTATGTATTTAACCTTCTTCTTCAATAAGCGACTCTAGTAGGTCGTGTATTTCAGCTTTAAGCTCTTTGTCTTCAATTTTATTGGCGCTGACTTTAGCATTTTGAAGGTTTTTAATAGCTTCATCTTTTTGGCCAAGCTCAAGCTGTAATGTAGCCATTGAAAAAGAAACCGACGACATGTGATCTTTGTTATTAATCGCAATCGACTTTTCTAATGCTTTTTCGTAAGTAGTAATTGCCTCTTCTAACTCTTCGGTAAAATCAGCTAAAGTTTCCCATTGTACAGGGTGATCTTTTGAGGTGTTTTCGTTTTCAATACAAATAGCATTTAATTGAGCAAATAACGACTCAAACTTTTCACGGTTATTTTTGTTAGCCGCCGCCATTAAATCTTCTGCTAGATCATGTACCGCTTTATATACTTTTGTATTCATCATCACTGGTTATCCTTTAATGCAGCTAAACTCATTTACTCACTCAATTTAGCTAAAATGTATCATTACAGTCATTATAAAACGTATTTAAACAACTGATTTATTTAATTTGGTGTATAGCGTAATAATACATTAATAATGAACATCGCGTAGGCGTTAAACACTCTGTGATTAAACTTTATCGCAATTGCTCTTGGTAAACTTACACGCTGAATAAACTTGCAACCCAATCCAACGTAAAAATGGTCGTAAACACTTTAAGTGCAATGACAACTAAAAATAATAGGATGATTGCCGCTTTAGCTTTGCTACTTTTAAGATTGTTCCAATACAATAACTTTGCATTAAATTCTGTTTTTAACTTAGTGACAGCCTCTTTCATAATAACGCCCTGCTTAGGTATCCGCGCTCAGCAACATTTAACAATCACACAGTTTCTCAAGCGGGGTTTGTAACAATTTTCGCTACCTTTAGAGTTAACCATTAAATAAAGCCTGTACTATATAAAATGTAACAAGGGGTTTTAACTTAAGTTATTGTATCTAACTATTGTTTACACACCCAAAAATTAAAGGATGGGTAAATTCAGTAGAGCGTTAATAATAAATTTGGTGCTACACTAATAACTAACTTAAATTCGTTAACAGCCAACTAAATTAGCCAATTATGAAAGAATGCAACCAGTGTGGTAAATGCTGTATTAAATATGGCGGCGGCGATTTAAGCGCAACGAAAGAGGAAATAGATTTATGGGAGCTCTTTAACCCCGAAATTTATGAATACGTTAAAAACAACGAAATTTGGTTTGACCCAAAAACAGGCTTAAGACTTCAAGTATGCCCATTTTTAGAAATTGCGCCTAAAAAAGATCCTCTCGCTAAAAATATGTATACCTGCAGTATTTACCTCGACCGCCCAGAAGACTGCCGCCACTACCCTAGTCTTATTTCAGAGATGATCCGCGACGAATGCGAAATGATTGAATCTGTAGATATAACAAATCAGACAAGAGCGCAGCATAAACTAGATGCGATAATGATAGATAGCCGCTATTAAATAAATAGGTTTACCGGTTAGCGCTATGAGTTCTTCGGTCAAATAGATAAGTTTTCTATTCACAAACCTATTATTTGAATTTTTATAATATTGGCTTAATCGTCATTTTTAGATTATTCATCGCAAAATTCAAAGTTATACTATAACATTGTTGATTCGTTAATTTTGCGGTGTTATATTATATCACAACATAATAACCACGAACCAATATATCCATGACAAAGTTAACATTAATCTCCTCTGCTATTTTTTCTGTTTTATGTTCTCAATCAGCTTTGGCTGCAACCGTTACTGGTAAAGTAATGGATGATAAAAATCAACCTATTAAAAATGCCTCTATCCATGTCCATGGCAAAAACCAAAGCGTTAAAAGTAATGATTTAGGCGAGTTTGCTATCGATATAGATGCAGACAGCCAATTACATATTAGTAAAGACAACTACGTAGACTCTCGTATTGCTGTTAGCGAATCTTCAAATAATCTGTCTGTGTCACTTAAACCAACATCGGTTGAGACAGTGGTTGTTTATGCCTCTGCACTTCATAAAAATAGCCTCGAGATGATATCGCCAGTAAGCGTGCTCTCAGGTGATGAATTAAGAAATAAATCTAAACCAACTCTTGGTGAAACTCTAAAAGGTTTACCAGGCGTAAATGCAAGTTACTTTGGCCCTGTATCATCAAGCCCAATTATTCGTGGTTTAGATGGCCCTCGCGTTAAAATCACACAAAACGGATTAGATGCCAGTGATGCATCACGCATTGGCCCAGACCATGCGACATCAAGCGATAGCCTAGCAGCAGAACAAATTGAAGTATTACGTGGCCCAAGTACCCTACTTTATGGCTCTGGCGCAATTGGCGGTGTTGTAAACGTGGTTGATAACCGCATTCCTACAGACAATATCGACGAGCTTACGGGTGCTGCTGAATACAGCCACGATACAGTGTCAAACTCAAACACAGTAGCTGCAAAACTTGAAACAGGTAATGAAGGCTTTAACTTTCATTTTGATGGCACTAAGCGCAGTGGCGATGATTACCAAACACCTACCTTTACTATTGCCGACGATGATGGCGATGTAGAAACAGAGAATTCTGTAGAAAATACTTTTATTGATAGCGAAACACTCAACTTTGGTACCAGCTATGTGGGCGATCATTTAACGATTGGTTTTTCTTACGGTAGTATTGATACTGATTACGGTATTCCTGGGCATGAGCATCATCACGATCACGAAGGTGAAACTGAAGAAGAGCATGCAGAACATGAAGATGAAGCTGCTGAGGAGCCAGTTTACGCACATTTAGAGCAAAATCGCTGGCAAGGGCTTGTAAGTTACGCCCTTCATAATAACTGGATTGAAACCATCAACCTACGTGTTGGCTATACAGATTACTCGCACAGCGAAATTGAAGATGGCGAAATTGGTACTACTTTTAAAAATAAAACGACTGAAGCACGTTTAAATGTAGAGCATAAGTTTGCTGATTGGCACGGAATGATGGGCTATCACTACAGCGATTCTGACTACGATGCAATTGGTGAAGAAGCCTTTACACCCGCAAGTGTAACTACAACTAACGCATTATATTTACTAGAAGAGCGTGAATTTGGCGACGTTACAATTGAACTTGGCGCACGTGTTGAAGATTACAAAATTGAAAGCCAAATCACGGCACACGAGCATAGCCACGATGAAGTAGAAATAGATCACAGCGACGAAGAAACCATTGGGTATAATGAAAGTTTTACCAATTTAAGTGCCTCTGCTGGTGCCATTTGGCAATACAAGCCGGGTCATAGTATCGCTACAAGTATTTCTCATTCAGAACGAGCACCGCTTTCGGCAGAACTTTTATCTAACGGCTTACACATTGCAACTGGCACTTACGAGCTAGGCCTTGGTTACAATATTGAAGATAATGAAGCGCATTTTGAGCCAGAAAATATCAAGCAGGAAACTTCAACAAACTTAGATTTAAGCTTTAGACGCTTTAGCGGTGATTTTGGTTACACCGTTAACTTTTTCTATAACGATATCAAAAACTTTTATTTTCAAGAAAATACGGGTTTAGTTTACGATGAAGAAGATGGTTTAGAATCAGCTATTGGTGCACATGACGATGCTGTTGCGGTTTATCAGTTTACAAGTAAAGACGCAGAGCTTTATGGAATTGAGTTTGACGCGCATTACCAAGTAACACCAAGCGCTATGGTTAAAGTATTTGGTGACTCAACTCGTGCAAAACTAAAAGACGACGAAGGTAATTTACCACGTATCCCTGCCAATAAATTAGGCTCTGAGTTACAGTACGATTTAGGTGACTTACAACTAACATTAACGGGTACTCATTACTTTGATCAAAACGATGTAACTGCCTTTGAAACTCAAACTGATGGCTATACGTTATTTGATGCACAAGCTAATTACCAATTAGGTTTAGGCAGTGTCGATGCACAGCTGTATATAAACGTTGATAACATTACTGATGAGTTAGGTTTTGTACATAGCTCATTTATTAAAGATAAAGCACCACTACCAGGCAGAAACTTCCGCTTTGGTGTTCGTGGCTATTTTTAATAATTAAAAGTAGTTTTAGTTTATAAACCGCATTTTATTAATGCGGTTTTTTATTTTTAGAATATATAATATCAACACGCAGTTATACTTAATCGATTTGAAGGATTAAACCTGATGCTAACTGCGTTAAGAATTTCTGATATACGACTGCATGGATGCTGGAGGTAGAGCAATGCAAGAGCAATTAGTGGTAACAACTAAACAACGAAATTTTTGCCTTGTTATCGACACAATTTTCTTAGCGAAAAATAGATCACTTAATTAAGCTAATTGGTATAAAACTCTTAAATTACAAACACAAAAAAGCCGTATTCAAATTGAATACGGCTTTTTAAATTCTTAAATTAAAATTTATTTAATTTAAGAAATGATTTCGTGTAGCTCAACATCAAATACAAGCGTTGAGAAAGGTGCGATTGCAGCACCTGCGCCACGTTCACCATAAGCAAGCTCATGAGGAACGTAGATACGCCATTTAGTACCTACAGGCATCATTTGTAATGCTTCAGTCCAGCCTTTGATCACGCCACCAACTGGAAATTCAGCTGGTTGACCGCGCTCGTATGAGCTATCAAACACAGTACCGTTAATTAGTGTACCGTGGTAATCAACACGTACTGTAGACTCAGCTGTTGGCTTTTCGCCTTCGCCAGTCGCTAGTACTTCATATTGAAGACCAGACTCAGTTACTGTGATTTCAGGACGTTTTGCGTTTTCTTCTAAGAATGCAATACCTTCTGCAGAAAGTACTTTAGATTCTTCTTCACGACGAGCTTGGATCTCTTCGTTAATCTTTTCGAATGCAGCTTGAATCTCAGGGATCTCAACTTGAAATGCGCTACCAGCGTACGCATCTTTCATGCCTTCAAATACTGAATTTAGGTTTAAGCCTTCAAAAGGATTAGACTTAAGTTGCTCACCCATTTGTAAGCCAATACCGTAACTTGCTTTTTCAGCATCTGTAGTAAAATTATCTGACATAATGTGTTTTTCACGTTTTGTTAGTTAAAAGACACGTATATGCTATCACAAAATAAACCCCGTTTGGGGCTAGTTTTTGCTGAGTTTTAGCTTAATTAGGCCAACAATATAACTACAAAGCGGTAAAGTGAATAAAATTCCAACAAGTAAAGGAATAGCTAATAATCCAGATTCACCAGACAATAAAAATGGCACTGCAACTAAGCCTACTAAACCAATAAAAGCAGAGCCAATTACTGGCCAATGTTTATCATATTTAGTAATAAGATGGGCAGCCAAAATATTAAAACCAAGACCATAAGCAAAAGCGGTAATTAAAGGATATTCTGGTTGTGCGTCGACCGCCATTTTTGCCAACAAGCTAATAGCACTTTGATAGCAGTAACCAAATACCATCCATAATAAAAGATGTTTTATTAATAGCTGTGAGGTTGATAGGTTCGTTGCTTTAGTCATTAATTAAACTCCACAAAGCAAAAAACCGCCTATAAGGCGGTTTTTTTAAATAATGGTGGAGAGATAGGGATTTGAACCCTAGATGGGCTATAAACCCATGCCGGTTTTCAAGACCGGTGCATTCGACCACTCTGCCATCTCTCCGTACGGCGCGAATAATATGGTTAAACGTGTTACTTGTAAAGAGCTAAATATAAATTAATCGTAAATAATAATTAAACGACTAAAAACAAGTCACATTGCTCTTTTGTTGCGCTATTTACTGCAACACGCTTATTAATTCAATACTCAGTAATATTGTTTGGGCCTGCGAGCAATCCAAGAACAAATCAAACAAGCCAATAAACTCAGTGCCGTGAATGTTACACTTTGAAAAATTAAGTCAAACCGATTTAAATCATCACTTGGCACTATTACAAACATAAAAGCGGGGAGTACACTTAGCGCTAAAACATAACAACACACTTTAAATGCCCGTCCAAAGTCAAAACGTTTAGACTGTTGCATCCACAAAGTTAACAGTATTAGCATACCTATTGCAGAGCCTGCTATAAAATGCGCTGCATTTGTACTCATTGCAACATACAAAGTTACAAAAGCACCAACGATTCCCCAAATTGACCACGCAAGCCAGTTTTCTTTTTCCTGTAAAAATAAATTTCCCATTGTTTTCGTCTTCTTTATCGTTATTTTTATTAAGACTTTCCATAATGTATCAAAAAACAACCGATTAAAAAACAAACTGAAGAAGAATTATTAACTTTTGTGCTTCCAAGCGCTTCTCACAGCCAAACCACTAACTCTTTTATATTACTCTTGGTAACCTTAATGAGTTATGACTATGCAAATTGCATAAAGTTCATACTATTCACAAATTACTAAAATAATGTTCTGGTTTATGGCGAGGTGGCTTTTTACACTCGACTTGAGGAGTACCAATGTATAAGTACCCTACAATTTCATCTTGCTCATGTAAGTTAAGCGCTTTTTTGACTGCTCTACTTTGTGCAAAGTAACCTGTGCGCCAAACACCACCTAAACCTTGAGCAAATGCAGCTTGTTGCATTGCTAATACACTACAGCCTGCACTTTGTACTTGCTCGATACGAGGAACTTTTGGGTGTTCTTGATATTTAGCAATTGCTATTACAATCATAGGCGCACGAAGGGGAAGCTCTTTAGCACGGTTAATTACTTTTTCTGTCTGTTGCTCTGCCACTGCACTTTGATGGTAAATTTCACCCAGTTTATTGCGTGCATCACCTTGAGCAATGATGAACTGCCACGGTGCTATACAGCCATGATCAGGAACACGTAATGCTGCTTGCTTAATTATGTCGAGCTGCTCAGGCGTAGGACCCGGCTCTGTTAGTTTAGAGTCTGATTGGCGGGTAAGTAAAAGCTCGATAGCGTTCATAACGATTCCTCAAAATTCAAAACGATAGAGTAACATTTAAAACCTTAAATAATAAATACCGAGAAATTAAAAATGCAAAACGGCCGCAAAGGGTCAACTATGCAGCCGTTAATAAAATACATTTAATGCGTTATTTTTTTATAACGTTTCGCTTTAACCAGTAATCAATACTAACAAAACGCCCACCGCCCATAAAAAATAAACTTAGGAGCATAGCAAAATAAATTGCCGAAAATTCTATGCCATTATTTAAAATAGATGGTTTACCTTTTTCGTATAGGTAATCAGGAAAGCCATGCTCTTCAACTAAGCCTCGAATTTTCCCTATCCTGTCTTGTACTTCTAATGAGTTTTCGAGGCTTTCTTTTGCACCAGGGATAGATAGCCAATCAAGTACTTGCGCAGCACTTGTTTCTGGATTAGTCGGCGCTATTGCAAACCACCCGTTATGCCAATGTACTGAAGTAGCCGCTACAACCATTGTGAACATAAGCGGGATACTGACTAAGCGAGTTAAAAGGCCAAATAATAACAACCAACCACCTAAAAATTCACTCCATCCAGCTAAGAAAGCTAGTAAGTCAGGAAACGGCAAGCCTAAACCCCATTCACTATTACCAAACCATTGAACGACATCAGGAGATGCTAAAAAGTTATTTAGAAAGCCTTCTTTTTCAGTGCTTATAGCAAGTTTGTTATAACCTGCGATGATCATAACAGGAGCTAAAATTAAGCGAAATAGTAAAGCAGGTAAACCATCTAAAACGATAGCTTACCCAATATTGTGTTATAAAAACTGATTAGTTTATTCATGCGTATCCTGTGTGTTCAATGTTTATTAAGTTATAGACTATAAACAACAAAGACCGTATAAATTGATAAACTATTTCAATTTATTTACAAAGGTTAAATACTTCTCGCCACTTGTAGAGCTTCAAAAATAGCGCGTTTAGCATCAATTGCAGCAGCCAATTTAGCTCCGCCTATCACATGCACTTTTGCGTTATCTGTGTAACCTTCTAGTACTTCACTATTAGAAACCTGACCAATACACGCAATAACAGTATCTACCGGCAGTACTTGAACTTCTCCAGCAACATTAATTGTTAACCCATTTTTATCAAAACTTTGATATTGGCAGTCAGCAATTTGTTTAACACCATGCTGTTTAGCAACTTGGCGATGTATCCAACCAGTGGTTTTACCAAGCTCACTACCAAAACGACTCGAACTTCGTTTTAACATATACAATTGGCGCTCGTCTTTATGAGGTTGTGCATCACACTCAATCCCCCATTGCGTTTTAAACTCGCTAATGGATTGTGATTTATGTTCACTTAAAAAAGCAACCATATCAAAACCAATACCGCCAGCACCTAAAATAGCGATTGATTTGCCCAATTCTACTTCGCCGCGTATGACTTCGTCATAAGCAAACACACGCTTATCATCACTACATTTAATAGAGGCTTCACGCGGCCTAACGCCTGTTGCAAAAACAATATCATCATAATCTTTAAGCATTGAATCGTCGTAAGCTTTACCAAGCTCCACTGTTACTTTTAATCGCTCGAGCTCATTTGTGAAGTAAGTAAGTGTATGGTTAAAGTCTTCTTTACCCGGTATCTGCATGGCTAAATTAAATTGACCGCCCATTTGCGATTTTTGATCAATTAACGTGACGTTATGCCCTTTTTGAGCCAAGTAACAACTTGCTGATAAACCAGCAGGACCTGCACCGACAACTAATACATTTTTAGCTTTGGCTGCTTGCTCTAGCGGGTAATCTAGCTCAAATGCAGCTTGTGGATTAACTAAACACGTAGCACGTTTATTTTTAAATACGTGATCTAGACAACCCTGGTTACAGCCAATACAAATATTAATTTGTTTAGATTGATTGTTTACATACTTATTAAAAAACTCAGGATCAGCCAATAACGGACGTGCCATCGAAATTAAATCAGCCTCGCCTGCATTTAAAATATCGTTAGCAATTTCTGGAGTATTAATTCGGTTAACAGCAATAACTGGCACGCTCACCACGTCTTTTAAACGTTTTGATGCTTCTTTAAATGCACCCGGTGGCACCATACTCGCAATAGTCGGTACACGCGCTTCGTGCCAACCAATACCAGTGTTAAATATATCAACACCCGCTTTTTCAAGTTCGGTAGCCTGAATAACAACTTCCTCTGGTGTTGAACCGTTTGGAATCAAATCAATGACCGACAATCTAAAAATAATTAAGAATTTTTCAGATACTTTTGCTCTTACAGCTTTAACTATTTCAAGTGCAAGTCGCATTCTATTTTCTAAGCTGCCACCAAACTCATCATCGCGTTTATTGGTGTGCGGCGCCATAAATTCATTAATCAAATACCCTTCAGAACCCATGACCTCTACGCCATCGTAGCCGGCTTTTTCAGCCATATAGGCAGAATGCGCAAAGTCTTTAATTGTTTTTTTAATCGAGCCAAGCGACATCGCTTTAGGTTTATAAGGATTTATAGGTGCTTTTATTGCACTTGGTGCTTGATTGAAAGGATGGTATGCATAACGTCCAGCATGTAATAATTGCAAACAAATTTTTCCACCGTGTTTATGCACAGCATCTGTGTAAGCGCGATGCTTAAACACATCGTAATAACTATTAAATGAGGAAGAAATAGGTGTTAGCTTGCCACGTAAATTAGGGCTGTATCCGCCTGTAATTAACATCGCGGTGCCACCTTTTGCACGTGCTTCATAAAATGCACGTAAGCGTTTGCGGTTATGCCAGCCCTCTTCAAGACCTGTATGCATTGAGCCCATAACCAAGCGGTTACGTAATTGTGTGTGTTTTAGTTGTAATTGTTGTTCTAACATCTTGTGCCCCGTTAACTGGTCTAACCTGTATACATTAGCTAATTCTGCTTTAATGGCAAGTAATAAGCAATATGTGCATGCATTTAATTAAAAATAGCAGTAAAAACTTACGTTTATATAGGTTCATAAACACTTCGTTACGATTTAGCAGTTAAATTTATTTTTATTCTAAGCTAAGATGGGACTAATGTATTAACTGTACCAAATTAAGGAGCTATTTTGATAGCAAAGGTATTTAAAGGTATTTGGGCTGGAATTAATTTTTCTCGTCGCTTAATACTAAACATTTTGTTTTTATTACTGGTAATTGTTTTCTTTGTGTCACTCTCAAGTGACGATGATCAAATAATAGTTGAAAATGGCTCTGTACTTAGGCTTAACTTAAATGGCCCTATTGTTGAAGAGAAAACATATATAGACCCAGTTGAAGCCGCAATTAGTGATGCAACTTCTGGTTCTGAAGCACCAAGCGAAATATTACTCGACGATATTGTTGAAGTAATAAACGAGGCGACTAAAGACGATCGTATCACGGTGATATTGCTTGATTTACAAGAGATGCCTAAAGCACATTTAAATAAACTTAAGCAAATTACAAAGGCTATTGATGCCTTCAAGCAAGCTGGCAAAAAAGTAATTGCATCGGGTTATTACTATACTCAAGCGCAATACTATATTGCATCGCATGCTGACGAAATAGCTATGCACCCATACGGCAGCGTAGGTATTGAAGGTTATGGCATGTACCCGCTTTACTTTAAAGATGCACTTGAAAAGCTTGAAGTAACGCAGCATATTTTCCGTGTTGGTACATTTAAGTCAGCAGTAGAACCTTTTATTCGTAACGACATGTCCGATGCAGCTAAAGAAGCTAACCGCGTTTGGTTAGGCGCTCTTTGGAGCGAATACAAACAAGATGTTGCCGCTGTTCGCCCGTTTGATGAGTCAAATTTTGACGAAACAATGGACGTATATCTAGAAAAAATGAAAGCTGCCGATGGCGATGCAGGTAAATATGCACTTGATCACCAGTGGGTTGACTCTTTAAAAACAAATCAGCAAGTTCGCAAACAATTAATTGATTTAGTGGGCACACAAGAAGATGGTAAGACATTTAAGCAAGTTTCATTTCGTGAATACTTAAGCTTAATTAAACCGCCTATTGAAATTGATAACCCTATTACCGAAAAAGTAGCGGTAGTTGTTGCTAAAGGTACGATTGTTGATGGTGAGCGTAAAGCGGGCGAAATTGGGGGTGACTCTACAGCTGCCCTACTTCGTAAAGCACGCCTTGATGATAAAGTTAAAGCGGTTGTACTACGTATCGACTCTGGTGGCGGTAGTATGTTTGCCTCTGAAGTTATTCGTGCTGAAGTATTAGCCCTTAAGGCTGCTGGTAAACCTGTTATTGCTTCAATGAGTTCTGTGGCTGCATCAGGTGGTTATTGGATTGCCTCTGCTGCAAACGAAATTTGGGCAGCACCAAGTACAATTACAGGCTCAATTGGTGTATTTGGTACCTTTATGACATTTGAGAAAACCTTATCGAAAATTGGTGTTTATTCAGATGGCGTTGCAACAACCGAAATGGCTGGCTTTTCTATCACTCGTCCACTAAATGAAAAAATGGGTCAAGTAATTCAAATGAACGTTGAGGAAGCATACGGACGCTTTTTAAATGTTGTTGCTGATGCGCGTAATATGACGCCTGAGCAGGTTGACAAAATTGCCCAAGGCCGTGTATGGATTGCATCTCAAGCACTTGAACTAGGTTTGGTTGATAAGCTAGGCGACAAACAAGGTGCGATTGAAGCCGCTGCTGCACTTGCCAAGCTTAATCATTATGAAGTTAAAACTATTAAACAAGATTTAAGCTCGCAAGAAAAAATGATCCAAAACATTTTTGGTAATGCGTCTATTAAATCTATGCTTGGTTTGCAAACACAAAAAACATCTGTGTTAGCAACACAAGCTAATTTACAAAGTGTTATTAACCAATTAAGTACTGAAGTTGAAAACCTTAAAGATTACAACGATCCACAAGGTGTATACGCACGCTGTTTAGTGTGTAATGTTGCACAATAAAAGTGCATAGCTTCACCTAATCAGCTGTATTTAAAGCTGCTTAACGTTATACTAGGCCCAGTTTTTTTACTGGGCTTTTTTTATGAAACGTAAACGCATTTATATCGCTTATACTGGCGGTACTATAGGTATGAAAAAATCGAGTCGAGGCTATATTCCGGCTGAAGGTTTTTTAACAGAAACCGTAGTGAATAACGCAGAATTTAATCGTGATGAAATGCCTTTGTTTGATATTCACGAATACTGCCCTCTTATAGATTCTTCAGACATGTCACCAGAGCATTGGCAACTCATTGCTAATGATATCAAAGATAAATACCAAGATTATGATGGTTTTGTGGTGCTCCATGGCACTGATACTATGGCGTATACAGCCTCAGCGCTGTCATTTATGTTCGAAAATTTGACTAAACCTGTGATTGTAACCGGCTCACAAATTCCGCTCTCACAATTACGTTCTGATGGCCAAGTAAACTTACTTAATGCCATGTATTTAGCTGCAAATTATCCTATTGCTGAAGTAAGTCTCTTTTTTAATAACCAACTGTTTAGAGGTAATAGAGCAACTAAAGCACACGCGGATGGGTTTAATGCTTTTGCCTCGCCGAATCTAGACCCCTTAGCGTTATCAGGTATTAATATTCAACTTATTAAAGGTCAGCTTAGCCCATATGTTGAAAATGAGCTGCAAGTTACACCTATTACACCTCAACCTATCGGGGTGCTTTATTTGTATCCTGGCATTAGCCAAGAGGTAGTTAAAAGCTTGGTCAATGGCAATATCAAATCACTGGTGTTACTGAGTTTTGGTGTAGGTAATGCACCACAAGATCCGAGCTTTTTGTCAATACTCGAAGAAGCAAGTAAACGTGGCGTCGTAATTGTTAACTTAACTCAGTGTTTAAAAGGTCATGTAAACATGGGTGGCTATGCAACAGGTAATGCGCTATTAAATATTGGTGTAATTAGTGGGTACGATATGACCCTTGAAGCATGTTTAACTAAGTTACATTATTTATTTAGCCAAAAGCTTGAAGTCGAAACGATTCGTCATTTAATGCAAGATAACTTACGTGGTGAGTTGAGCCGTTAATTTTTACAGGCTAAAAATACAAAAGGCACGCTAAATAGCGTGCCTTTATCGTTTTAAACAACTGTTTTTTATCTAACTTTAGCGTCTATATCTACTAAATCAGTTAAATGACACATTTCACCACTGTGGGTTTTTATGCCGTGCTCACCAAAGTAATCACGCTGGGCTTGAACTAAATGCCCATTACTCGGTGTAGTTAATGTTGCTAAATACGTTTGTGTAGCTCCCAATACAGGGAATGCTAAACCAGTCATTATTGCTTGACCGGTAATTTTTCGCAAAGAGTTAGACTCTTTTTCAAGAGTGTCAATAAATTCAACACCTTGTGCAACGCTATCAAGGTAGTCAGCACGGATTATACAACCAGCGCGCCACGTTTGAAGCGTTTTAGATAAATCTACTTTCCACTGATGAGTACGTGATGCACCTTTGATTAGCGCTAAACCTTGACGATACGCAAGTAAGCTTGCAAGTAAGAACGCGTCTTTTAGCTCTTCTAAATCAATTTCAACATTGTTCGTTGATTTAGATGCATATGTCATCTCTTGTGCAGCCGTTGTGTTACATGCATTAGTTAAATGACGAGCTTGAACAGCAGCAACAAGTGAAGGGACAGCAATACCAAGTTCGAGTGCATTTTGCGCGGTCCAAAGACCAGTACCTTTAGCGCCAACTTTATTATCAATTAAGTCCGCAAGCGGTACATTATTATGATTTTCAAGTGACAATATATGGCTAGAAATAGACAGTAAGTAACTATTTAATTGACCTTCTGACCAGTCATTAAATATCTCAGCTACTTCTTTTGGAGAACGATTAGTACCTAAACGAAGTAATTGGTACACTTCTGCAATAAGTTGCATCAGTGCGTATTCAATACCGTTGTGAACCATTTTTACAAAATGACCACTTGCTGATTGGCCAACACGTGCAAAACACGAGTCGCCATTATAGCTAGCAGCTACTTTTTCAAACCATGGCTCAATACGTTCCCAACCACCTTCAGAACCACTTGCCATCATTGCAGGACCATGACGAGCGCCTTCTGCACCGCCAGAAATTCCCATAGTGGCAAATTCAAATTTATTTTGGTATTTGAGTTTACGCGTTATACCGTCTTTATAATTACTATTACCGCAATCGACTATCATATCGTCACAATTAACGCCGGCCTCTACAAGTTCATTACAAACTGTATCAACTAACTCACCAGCAGGAACAAGTAATAAAATAGAACGAGGTGCCTCTAAACGCCTTACCATGTCACTTAAATCAGAGACAATGTGAAGCCTATCAGCCATGCCTTGTGATTTGGCACAACTTAGTAACTCTTCACCCGCATGTGGGTTTTTATCATAAGCGACTAGCGTTATCCCTTTTTCAATCAAGTTTAGGGCAAGATTTTTTCCCATAACGCCTAACCCTACTAATGCAACTTGCATCTAGTCTCCTCCTCGGTAACAACTATTTGGTTAGAAAATTCAGTGTATAAATTAAATAATACCGCGTGCATTATACTCATACAGTCATAAAATACTAACTATGAGCCCATACAACATGCTTTTTTATTACAGATAAATAAGCTACGTAATTATATCAAACATCAATGCTCTCGGGGTGACTAAAAGCAACGCTAATTGAAATTAAGATCATTGACGCATTCTGACACCGGTGTCATAATGATGACACAATAGTTTTGTATAAAATAGTGGCAAACCTTTGAAGTTTGCACATAATTAAAATATTTTAATCTAATATAGATGTTTTAATTCAACAAAATAACGTCAACATGCTTTCACCAAGCAAACAGGAGAAATTGATGCTAAGACGCACGAAAATAGTTGCTACCCTTGGACCTGCTACCGATAGAGATAACAACTTAGAAAAAATTATTATCGCTGGGGCTAATGTAGTACGTTTAAACTTCTCACATGGTGTTGCCCAAGATCATAAAGACCGTGCGCAAGCTGTACGCGATATTGCAAAAAAATTAGGCAAGCATATTGCTATCCTTGCTGACCTTCAAGGCCCTAAAATCCGCGTTTCTACTTTTAAAGAAGGTAAGGTAACGCTTGCTGTGGGTGCAAAGTTCACTCTTGATGCAAAAATGGAAAAAGGCGAAGGCGATGTTAACTCTGTAGGTATTGATTATAAAGAACTACCTAACGATGTTAGCCCTAACGACTTACTACTCCTAAATGACGGCCTTATTCAACTAACTGTTGATGAAGTAGCTGGACACTTAGTACATTGTACTGTAACTGTTGGCGGTGTTTTATCTAACAATAAAGGTATTAATCGTTTAGGTGGTGGCTTAACTGCTCCAGCATTTACTGAAAAAGATAAAGAAGATTTAATAACTGCCGCTGAAATTGACGTAGATTACATTGCCGTATCATTCCCACGTAGTGGCGACGATATGCGCTACGTACGCTCACTTGCTGAAGCTGCTGGTTCAAAAGCACAACTACTTGCAAAAATTGAACGTGCTGAAGCCGTTGAAACACAAGAAGCTGTTGATGACATCATTCTAGCGTCTGACGCTGTAATGGTTGCTCGTGGTGATTTAGGTGTTGAAATTGGTGATGCAGCTCTTATGGGCAAGCAAAAACTAATTATTCGTCGTGCTCGTTCATTAAACCGTACTGTAGTAACAGCAACGCAAATGATGGAATCGATGATCGATAACCCTATGCCTACACGTGCAGAAGTTATGGATGTTGCAAATGCTGTTCTTGATGGAACAGATGCTGTAATGCTTTCAGCTGAAACAGCTGCTGGTGATTACCCTGAAGAAACTGTTGCAACTATGGCACGTGTTTGTTTAGGTGCTGAATCTCAAAAAGAAACGCATGTTTCTAAGCATCGTTTAGATAGTCGTTTTTCTAACAATGCAGAATCTATCGCACTTTCTGCTATGTATGCAGCTAATCACTTAGATTCTGTTAAAGCTATCATCACGCTTACTGAATCTGGTAGCACGGCTAAATTAATGTCACGTATCAGCTCTGGCTTACCAATCTACTCGCTTTCACGCCATGCGAGTACATTAGGTCAAACAGCACTTTATCGTGGTGTTTACCCAGTATTTTTTGATTCTACAAAAACTGAAAAAGACGGTATGGTAAAAGCGGCACTTGATACTTTAGTTTCTCAAGGTTCTTTACAGTCTGGCGATACAGTAATTATTACTCACGGTGACTCAATGGAAACTGTGGGCGCAACTAACACTATGAAAATTGTAACTGTTGCATAATTACTAAATATAAAAAATGCGAGCTTAGCTCGCATTTTTTGTGCCTGTAATAAAAGCGTTGGTTTTAACTTGCTAATGCCGCTTTAACCTTATCTCGGTAGCTACGGCTCACTTTTAATTCTTGTCCGTTTTCAAGTACTAATAAATACTCGCCACTTACTTGTGTAACCAGCTTACTAATTTGTTTTGTATTTACTATTGCACTGCGGTGTACACGCACAAATAACTGAGGGTCTAGCTCTTGCTCAAGCTCTTTCATTGTTTTACGAAGTATATGCGTTTGTCCATCTTCACAGTGTAAACACATATAGTCACCTGCAGCATCAACCCATTGGATAGTCGCTACAGGTACCCGTATAATTTCACCCTGCTCTTTTACTGCAAGCGATTCTGGGTAACGTCTATCTGTTAAGGTATCGCCAGTGGCTAATTTTTTTAATATTTCTTCGCAATTATTACCAGTAATACCGGCTACAAAACTCGCTAGTTTTTTCTTATGGGCGTTGTCTTGCTGCGTTTTTAAATAAGTATGCACTTTTTCTACCGCCTGTTTTAATCTGTTATCATCAACGGGTTTTAAAATGTAATCGAGAGCATGAATTTCAAATGCTTTTACAGCAAACTGATCAAAAGCAGTTACAAATACTATAGCAGGTAATACTTTTGTACTTTCGCTAAGCGCTCTTGCCACCTCAAAGCCATTCATACCTGGCATCTGAATATCTAAAAAAACCAAATCGATTTTCTCGCTTTGGCACATTTCAATTGCATCAGCGCCTGAACTACATAATTTAATTACTTCAATATCAGAATATTCTTCAAGTCTTACCGCTAAACCTTTTCGCGCTAACGGTTCATCATCAACAATGAGTGTTTTTATTTTAGTCATTTTTCACAGCCTTCTCAAAAGGTACTCGCAGATTAACTTTTAATCCACTTGGCGTATTATGTGATAATACAAACGAATAATTATTTTCATACAACGTTTTTAATCTATCTTTGGTGTTAGCAACACCTACACCTTGAGCGTTAACTAATTGGCCATCAAGTATTTCAGTGCCTGGGCCGTTGTCACCCACTTCTAGTAATAATTCATTCGCAAATACTTGTGCTTTAATATCAATTACACCACCTTCTGTCAGATGGGCAATGGCATATTTAATCGCGTTTTCTATAATTGGTTGCAAAATTAAGCTCGGTACTAAAGCCTCTTTTGCTTGCTCGCTAATATCTACATTTACTTTCAACCGCTCATCAAAACGGACGCGCTCTATTTCTAAATAAAGCATGAGAGCATGTAGCTCTTGCTCAAGCGGTACTTTTTTAATTGGATCGGTATTAAGTGTGTAACGTAAAAAGTCACTTAACCTTGCTACCATTAAGTTAGCATCTTTGTTTTCTTTAACCAAAATTAAAGTAGAAATAGCGTTAAGTGTATTGAATAGAAAATGGGGGTTGAGCTGATACCTGAGCATTTTTAGTTGCGCTTCGTGTGCCATCGTTGTGGCCTTTAACGCTTTTTGTCGCTCACTTTGTAATAACTGATAATATTTAACGCCAAAGTACAAACCACTCCAACATAAAATAATATAAACCGAATCTAAACCTTGCTGCAGGTAATAAAACCATTCCTCTGGTCTATAACCATGGCGGTATATTTCCCATAGATTGAATTTTTGAACGACAGCCCATAGAGTGCCCGTTATATAAGAGGCACCAAATACTACAATCATTAACACCCAGGGCGAAGCATTCCAAATTTTACGGTAAACATACCTAAGCGGCACTGTCATCAAACAACCAGCGTAAGCATTCAATAAAATAACAAATACGTATATATCACGCATTTCAAATACTTTAGAGCCGATATAATTTACTAACGCGTAACCAATCCAGCCCGCGATTTGCAAAAGCCAAAAAAAACGTTGCCTGTTATCGACTAAAGATTGCCAGTTCAAAATAGATGTTTACTCCGTATGGTTAAAACTAATTCCATAAAATAGGCGTTTGTTATTTTTATTATTTTTACCTATGTAGGGCTAATTTTCACAAAATTAGGTAGTCTTATTATATAGATTTATGAGTTTGCATAGCACTACAGCTTGCCTTGCTTTTTAAGAGTCTTACCGCAAACAAATAGTCGAGACACTAAAAAAGCGAAAGGTTATCCGCCTTCCGCTTTTTAAATATCAATAGCCTTGTGTAAATTAAGCTAGTTTATCTGATGCTACTTTGTAGGTTGGATCTTCAATCACATTCACTTCAACTAAATCTCGTGCTTTATGAAGCAACTGCGTACAGTCTTTACTTAAGTGACGTAAATGAAGTTGTTTACCTGCTTTTGTGTATTTGTCAGCAAGTGTATCAATTGCTTCTATTGCACTGTGGTCAGATACGCGGCTGTGTTTAAATTCAACAATCACATTTTTAGGATCATTTTTCACATCGAATAACTCAGAAAAGTTTTTAACAGAGCCAAAGAATAACGGGCCATGTAGTTCGTACACCTTAGCGCCTTCCTGATCAATGTAGTTAGTTGTATATATCTGCTTCGCATGCTGCCAAGCAAAGACTAGAGCCGATACAATAACACCCACACATACAGCAATCGCTAAATCAGTAATAACAGTCACGCCCGACACAAGAACAATTACAAATGCATCAGATAATGGTACGCGCTTCATCATTTTAAAGCTTGCCCATTCAAATGTACCAAGTACTACCATAAACATAACACCAACAAGTGCAGCTAATGGGATCATTTCAATTAAGCTAGAGGCAAAAATAATAAAACCAAGTAGCATAAGTGCAGCGCTTATACCTGATAAACGAGAGCGACCACCTGAATTTATATTGATCATTGATTGACCAATCATTGCACAACCACCCATTGCACCAAACATACCGCAGGTAATATTTGCAGCACCTTGACCAATACATTCTTTATTACTATGACCACGGGTTTCTGTAATCTCATCAATTAAGCTAAGCGTTAATAAAGATTCAATTAAACCAATAGCCGCTAAAATAAGTGCATAAGGAAAAATAATTTGTAGCGTTTCGAAAGTAAACGGTACCATAGGAATATGAAATTCAGGTAAGCCGCCAGCGATTGTTGCAGCTTCGTCGCCTGTCATTCCTTTTAAGAAATCTAATACTGTATGCGCCTCTAAATCAAACCCAATCACTAATCCAGTTACAGTTACAATAGCAACTAGAGATGAAGGCACTGCTGTAGTCAATTTTGGCAAAAAGTGGATTATTGCCATGGTTAATGCAACTAAGCCAAGCATGATAAATAATGGATTACCTGTCATCCATTCTTGTCCGCCCATACCGTCTGGCACTTTAAACTGCCCTAGCTGAGCTAAAAATATAACAATTGCTAACCCGTTTACAAAACCAAGCATTACCGGATGAGGAACCATACGGATAAACTTACCGAGCTTAAATACACCCGCGAGAATTTGCAGTATTCCCATCAGCAACACAGTTGCAAATAGATACTCAACACCGTGATCAAGCACTAAACTTACCATGACAACAGCTAGTGCACCGGTTGCACCTGAAATCATACCAGGGCGACCACCAAAAATAGCCGTAATTAAACCAACGATAAACGCGGCATATAGACCAACCAAAGGTTCTACATTTGCAACAAATGCAAACGCAACTGCTTCTGGGACTAAGGCTAACGCCACAGTTAATCCAGATAGAATATCGTTTTTAGCAGAGCTAGGCGCCCTACTGAGTAAGTTAAACATTGAGGTCCTCAAATGGTGTAATGGGTATCAAAAAAAGCGCTAAATTCTACCAAATTAGCGCTCAGTTAACAATTGTCATTATGTGGTTAAGCTAAACTAAAAATGGTTTAGCTTTTAAAAGAAGTGCTTTTACAAAGGAAGGGAAGTACTGCGTTTTACACATGTCATTGTTACATTAGAATGTACTTCTTGGACGTATTCTAAGCTTAGTAAATTATCGCGCACAAAATGCTCATACCCTTCTATGCCTTGTGAAATTATGCGTAGCATAAAGTCCATGGTACCAGCCATAGTGTAACACTCTGTTACCTCGTCGTAGCTCATGATCAGCTTTTCAAACTCAGCAAGATTCTTTTTACCGTGATTTGATAAACGCACATGTGCATATACAAGCATATCAAAGCCAAGTTTTTTCTCATCTAAAAGAGCCACTTTGCTTTTTATATAACCATCTTGCTCTAGCTTAGCGATTCGACGCCAGCATGGAGATTGAGACAAGCCTACTTTATCTGCAATTTCTGCGGTTGATAAACTAGCATCTTGTTGTAAAAGTGCCAATATTTGGCGATCTACGTGATTTAGAGACATTTTATTTCTTATTTATCAAATAAACTGGTTAAATTATACAGCCATTTTAAAACTCAGTCTGCTTATTTTTAATGTTTATGCAGTTTGTAAACTTAAAATAAGCAACTTAACCAAACTTACCACTTACAAAAGGATTTGTTTTCTTTTCAAATCCCACCGTAGTGTCGCTACCATGTCCTGCCAGTATTTTAGTATTATCAGGTAAGGTTAAAATATGCGTCTTAATCGACTCTATAAGTTGTTCACTGTTCCCCTTAGGGAAATCAGTGCGCCCTACTGAGCCTTTAAAAATAACATCACCTACAATAACGCACTCATAGTCTGGTTGATAAAACACTATATGACCGGGTGTATGCCCCGGGCAATGTTTAACTAAAAAGCTAAGTTTACCTACGCTCACGGTATCGTTATGGTTTAGCCAAATATCCGGATAAAAAGGCTCAATGGGTTTAAACCCGAACATTTGTGCTTGCATAGGTAAGTTTTCAAACCAGAAGTACTCCTCTTTTTGTGGGCCAATAATTTGTACGTTAAATTGATTACGTAAAATATCAGCCCCACCCACATGATCTAAATGCCCGTGCGTTAACCAAATAGCACTTAACGCTAGTTTATGCTCATTAAGGACCGTTATTATTTTATCAGTGTCGCCACCTGGGTCGATAACCACAGCGTGTTTAGTTTCGCTACACCAAATAGTACGGCTGTTTTGTGCAAAGGCAGTTACAGGTATAGTTATGATTTCCATATTAAATTTCTTTACTTTTTTGATCTGGAATAACAACTTCTTCTTCGAATGACATAAGTATTGGATACTTTAAGTACGCTTGATCATAAAATGGACTTTGCTCATATAACCAGTTTAATCGAGCTTCTGCGTCACTCGCGAATGATTTATCTTTAAGTTTTTCATCAAACTTAAGCGCAAGCTTTGGGTTATCTTTTAGCATTTGGCGTGCATAAGGAATTAGCGCATAGTTTTCCATATATTCAGTACGCTGAAAAATAGTATTAAACTCACCCCACGCAAAAAATGAATCAGGTGCTTCCGGGTGCAATAAATGAACTGCTAATTCACCTGCTTTTTGTTGAGTATTGACTTGATACCAACCATCTAAATCTACATTTATAGCAGGGACGTAATCAAAAGTTGCTGATACTCTAAAACGCCCTTCAAATGGTGCTTTATCAAACGTGTAGTCTGCCACCTTTGCAACTTTCAAAGGCTGTGTGTTTGCCCCTTCAAGTTTATTAATAGAGACACCATGTAA
Organism: Pseudoalteromonas sp. Z9A6; assembly: GCF_011378805.1. Lineage (NCBI taxonomy): Bacteria > Pseudomonadati > Pseudomonadota > Gammaproteobacteria > Alteromonadales > Pseudoalteromonadaceae > Pseudoalteromonas > Pseudoalteromonas sp. Z9A6. Next base: position 22,172 of record NZ_WTKZ01000016.1, on the reverse strand, counting down.
CTTTAGTTTCTCAATAATGTTGCTATATACAGGCGGAATAAAAAAAGCTTTAGGTACTTCAACTGTATGTTGTACATCTTTTTGCCAATAAATAGGTAAGTCAGTATATGTATGTGCTTTACCCAAATACTTCACTTCATTTTGACCCGAAAGTGAATTCATGCTTGATGAATATTCAATACCTTTAAACTGCGCAATCGTATCAGCTTGCTTGGCATAGCCACGCTTTACTATTAACTGTTTAGGAACAAATTCTTGTTCTTTTTTAACTGCATTAGCTAATTCATGACTGTGCTTTGATAGCGCAGTAATAGCACCATCTAAAAATACATAAGTTCCCAATACACGTTGCTTGTAAGGCTTCAATGAATGATTTTCGACTAAAATAGTCGGCAATGACTTTAAATCCCCCCAACCATTTGAAAAACGTGGCGTAGCAACCCAGCCCGCTAACCCTTTTTTAAAGTCGCGCTTGTCCATAACAAAAACAAGTGGCCCTGGCATGTGTCCTTGCTTAGCTAGCGTATCGTCAATAAGAGGTTTAAAAAACTGGTTTAATGTATCTGATACCGCAGGCGATTCGCTCGAAAATACCGGATTGTAACCATAAGTCACATCGTATTGGTAATCTGCGCCGTCAGTAACGTGTACATCAATGTATAAATTTGGGTTGTAATCGTTAATAACCTTTAAAACACTTCTAACTTCTGGGGTATCTAATTTAGTAAAATCACGATTTAAATTAAGGTTATTAGCATTTGTTCTAAAGCCCATTTTTGCAGGGCCCCGTTGGTTAATGCGATTGAATGCACTGCTACGTTCGTGACCATCTACATTTAAAATAGGAATAAATAATATGTTTACCTTTTTTAAAATGTCACGGCGCTTACCCGTCGCTATATCTCTGAGTAACATGAACATGGCATCTTTACCGTCTATTTCCCCAGAATGTATTCCTGCCTGGATAAAAATAGTTGGCTTAGTGCTATTAGCCATTTGCCTTGCTTCAAAAAAACCTTGCTCACTGGCAATCAACATTTTTATTGCACGCTTACTATTACTATAGCCAATGGTTTGAGATTGAAACTGAGTAGGGTTTGCAGCAACTAACCTATCTACAAATGCCATTGTATTTGCATAATCGGGCGACGCTTCACCTGCAGATAACTCGAAGTCAGTAGTTAACGGCCCTTGTTTTTGTAAAAGCTCTACGCTTTTCCCCTGCCACTCAATGAGTGGAGGTAAGTGTGCGTCATACGCCACACTTGCAGATAAAATTAGTAAACTTGCAAACATAAAATTCTCTAACAAACGCCTTAATTATATAAATTATATCAACTAAATTTTTTATAATGAGGAAACTGCGGTGATTCAACAAAAAAATGCAGCCAAATACATCTCACTCATTCGCACCTGTATTTTTAGGCTTTATAACCTTATTAAATATTATACCAATCCGCAGTAATACTTAATCATTTTGCGGGGCTAAACATGTCGCTACCTGCGTTAAAAAACTCTCATTTACGACTGCATGGATGCAGAAGGTAGAGCAATGCAGGAGCAATTGCCGAGAACAACTAAATAGCGAATTTTTTGCCTAGCTATCAATACGTTTTTACGCTCTCAAAATAGATCCTTTAATTAAGCGAATTGGTATTACTCATTGGTTTAAGTTACTAAATTACAGGCACAAAAAAAGGAGCCATAGGCTCCTTTTTAATACTTATATAAAAAAGCTTAAGCGGCTAGGCCTTCTTTTGCTTTTTCTACAAGCGCTGCGAATGCAACTTGGTCGTAAACAGCGATATCTGCAAGGATCTTACGATCGATTTCTACAGAAGTCTTTTTAAGACCATTGATAAAACGGCTGTAAGACAGACCATTTTGACGTGAAGCAGCATTGATACGTGCAATCCATAATTGACGGAAAGTACGTTTCTTCGCACGACGGTCACGGTAAGCGTATTGACCCGCTTTAGTAACAGCCTGGAAAGCTACGCGGTAAACACGTGAACGTGCTCCGTAGTAACCTTTTGCTTGTTTTAAAACTTTTTTGTGACGTGCACGTGCGACAACGCCGCGTTTAACTCTTGCCATTTCTAAAAACCCCTATTAAGCGAACGGTAACATACGTGAAACTAGACCATGGTCATTTTTATGAACCATCATCTTAGGACGTAGGTGTAACTTACGCTTAGAAGTTTTCTTAGTCAGAATATGACGAAGATGCGCTTGTTTACGCTTGAAACCGCCAGAAGCAGTCTTTTTGAAACGCTTAGCAGCGCCACTGTGACTTTTTAGCTTATAAGCCATTGCAATAACTCCAATTGTATTGCTTTTAAATTAGTAAGCAGGCGTGAGATATATTTCTATAGCTCCACTTTTAGGCCTAACTTACTGCCATGTTCCGGTGAAGACCCAACATAAATGCCGCAATCTTGCTTTAAGACCGGTTAACTCAGGTGAATATTCGCATATTGCTTGCAGACCTGAGTTAATTTCGGTGCGTATTATCGCTTAAAAATTATTTTTTAGCAACAGGCGCCATCATCATAACCATTTGGCGGCCTTCAACACGATTTGGGAAAGACTCAACTACTGCAAGCTCTTCTAAATCGGCTTTGATACGGTTTAATAATTCTATACCAATTTCTTGGTGAGCCATTTCACGACCACGGAAGCGGATAGTAATCTTAGCTTTATCGCCAGCTTCTAAGAACTTACGTAAGTTGCGAAGCTTAACCTGATAATCACCTTCATCCGTTCCAGGACGGAATTTGATTTCTTTTATCTGGATTTGCTTTTGCTTCTTCTTCTGCTCTTTTAGTTCTTTGCTTTTTTCAAAGATGAACTTACCGTAGTCCATGATTCTACAAACAGGCGGCTCAGCGTTTGGACTGATCTCAACAAGATCAACACCCGCTGCATCGGCCATAGTTTGCGCGTCTTGTAATGACTGAATTCCAGCTTGTTCGCCTTCAATGTCAATTAAACGAACTTCTTGCGCTGTAATTTCTTCGTTAATACGATTTTTTTGAGCTGTTTGTTGCCCTTTCTTGCCGCCTCTAATAGTACGTTCCTCCAAGAATATCAATAATATAAGCGTGTAAATGGCTGTTTGTTCATGCCTTACACGCTCGATTTTTACTGTCGATTTTTAATTTCTTCACTAATTTTAGCTACAAAATCATCAACATTAAATTTGCCAAGGTCTTCACCTGTGCGAGTACGCACTGCTACTTCTTGCTGTTCAACTTCTTTATCGCCAACAACAAGTAAATATGGAATACGCTTCAGTGTATGCTCACGGATTTTAAAGCCAATCTTCTCATTTCTCAAGTCAGCAGCGGCTCTAATTCCAAGTTTATTTAATTTTTGTACAACTTCTTTAACATAAGGAGCCTGTTTATCGGTAATATTCATAATTACCACTTGCTTTGGTGCAAGCCACGTCGGGAATAAACCAGCGTACTCTTCAGTTAAAATGCCAATAAAGCGTTCAATAGAACCTAAAATAGCACGATGTATCATTACAGGTGTACGACGCTCGTTATTTTCTGCTACATAAGTAGCACCTAAACGACCCGGTAATGCAAAGTCTAATTGCACTGTACCACACTGCCACGCTCTGTCTAAACAATCGTACAAAGTAAATTCAATCTTCGGACCGTAAAACGCGCCTTCGCCCGGAAGATAATCAAATTCAATATCGTTTAGCTTAAGTGCATCAGCTAAAGCAAGCTCTGCTTTATCCCACATATGGTCTTCGCCAATGCGTTGTTCTGGGCGAGTAGATAGCTTAACTACAATCTTCTCAAATCCGAATGTTTCATATGTATCATAAACCATCTTAATACACGCTGAAACTTCGTCCATTATCTGCTCTTCGGTACAGAAAATGTGAGCGTCATCTTGTGTAAAGCCACGTACACGCATTAAACCATGTAGTGCACCTGATGGTTCATTACGATGACAACAACCAAATTCAGCCATACGAAGTGGTAAATCACGGTACGATTTTAAACCTTGGTTAAAGATCTGCACATGTCCTGGGCAGTTCATTGGTTTAATCGCGTATTCACGCTTTTCAGACTCAGTGGTAAACATTGCTTCTGAATATTTTTCCCAGTGACCTGATTTTTCCCAAAGTGAACGGTCCATCATCATTGGACCTTTTACTTCTTCGTACTCATATTCGCGTAACTTTTCACGTACAAATTCTTCAAGCTCGCGGTAAATGCTCCAACCATCGTTGTGCCAAAATACCATGCCTGGCGCTTCTTCTTGCCAATGCCATAAATCAAGCGCTTTACCAATACGGCGGTGATCGCGTTTTTCAGCTTCTTCAAGGCGTTTTAAATACGCTTTAAGTTGCTTTTTATCGCCCCACGCTGTGCCGTAAATGCGTTGTAGCATTTTGTTTTCTGAATCACCACGCCAATATGCACCCGCCACTTTCATTATTTTAAAGTTTTGGCAAAATTTCATGTTAGGAACGTGAGGTCCACGACACATGTCTACATATTCTTCGTGATGATATAACCCAGGACGGTCATCTTTAGCGATGTTTTCGTCCAAAATTTCTATTTTGTATGTTTCGCCACGCGCTTCAAATGTATCGCGTGCTTCTTGCCAGCTTACTGTTTTTTTCACTACGTCGTAGTTGGTTTTTGCAAGTTGCAGCATACGCTTTTCAATTGCTTCAAGATCATCTTGTGATAATGAGTGTTCCATATCGATATCGTAGTAAAAACCGTTATCAATGGTAGGACCAATTGCCATTTTTGCGTCTGGGAAAAGTTGCTTAACTGCATGACCGATTAAGTGAGCACAAGAGTGACGAATGATTTCAAGTCCGTCGTCGTCTTTAGCGGTAATGATCTCAAGACGAGAGTCTTCACTAATTAAATCACATGCATCAACACGGTCACCATTTACACGGCCCGCAATGGTCGCTTTAGCTAAACCAGGACCAATGTCGTTTGCAACATCAAGCGTGCTTACAGGGTTTTCAAAACTACGTTGACTTCCGTCTGGAAGAGTAATAACTGGCATTATAAATCCTTGCTACAGTGGTGACACCTACAATGTATCACGTGTATTTTTAATAAATTAAATGAGAATGACTCGACAACGCTTTTACGAATAAGCATTGACTAATATATGTAGATGAGGAGTCTATTCAACTACAAAGATATATTGTCGCGTGCCGCGCATTTAATTACAAGTTTAAAGGGGTGAAATCCACCCGTTTTATCCACAAAATGTAGCTTTTAAAGCAAAAAAATCATTTTATTAAAATATAAAAGCATCAATGCATTAATTACGCGCCTACAACTATACCCACACTCGCATTTTAATGTGCGTTGCGTATAATACTGCGTAATTAAGTTATTTTAGAGAATAAACATGAGAACATGTGGTGTAGAAATTACCGGTAGTGATGTACTACTTTGTATTTTAAGTAAAGATAATGACGTATTTGATATTCGCGATGTGCGCCAAACACGCTTTACCTTAGGTAACGGTAACGACACTGAAGTAATGCGTAAATTTCAATTCGATTTTGCAAAATTAATGCAAGATTACCAAATTGATTCTGTTGCAATTCGTGAGCGTCAGCCTAAAGGTAAATTTGCTGGCAGTGCAAAAGGCTTTAAAATGGAAACTGCAATTCAATTAATCGACAACTTAGATGTACGTTTATTTACTACAACTGAAGTTAAAGAGCAATTAAAACGCAACCCCATCCCTATTGATTTTGAAGAAACAGGCCTTAAAAAGTACCAAGAAAATGCTTTTGTAAACGCTTACGTTTACATCATGAAAAAAACATACCGCAGCGACGAAATGTAAACTCATTACTCTTTTAAAAACGCGTACTTACAGTGTAAGACGCGTTTTTTTATGTCTAAAAAGTAGTATTAGCTTTTATTAATCGAATAATACATTAGTCTAACCGCACTTCTCTTTGTCGACAATATGTGTTTATTTTAACTTTGTAGTTTAATAACTCACACACATTTCCATGGAGAGAGCAATGCACACACACTATTACGGTAAAAGAAGTAGAACAAATAAATCACTTGCCGTTATCTCAAAGCTACTTTAAAGGTATACAAAGCACACCTTTAACAAATTCAACTATAGGCGAGTACTTTGACTTTATTGTCGACAAAAATCCAGGGGCGTTAGCTGTTGTAGTTCATCATCAAGGTATTAGATTAACGTATAAAGAATTTCAAAAAGAAGTTAATCAGCTTGCTATGGGGTTACTGGCACTTGGCGTAAAACCAGGTGAGCGCGTTGGTATTTGGTCTCCTAATAATATTGAGTGGTGCTTAACCCAATTTGCAACGGCAAAAATTGGCGCAATAATGGTGTGCATCAACCCGGCATATCGTCCTAACGAATTACAATATGCTTTAAATAGTGTTGAATGCTCTACTCTGATCACAGCATCAAATTTTAAAGGCAGTGATTACTTAGAAATGCTTAATGGTTTAGCGCCAGAACTTGCAACTTGCGATAAGTACACACTTAATTTAAAAGCGCTACCCACTCTTAAAAATATAATCCGCATTGGCAATGAAGCATCTCCTGGTATGCACTCTTTTAACGATGTTATTAACTTGCCAACAGCTGCTCATGAGCTGGAATTAAAAGCAATAGGTGAAAACTTAAATGCTGAGCAAGACATCAATATACAATTTACATCAGGCACAACAGGCAACCCAAAAGGCGCAACGCTCACGCATAAAAATATTTTAAATAATGCGCTATTCGTCGCCGAATCTATGCACTTTACGAGCGATGACAAGTTATGTATCGCTATCCCGTTATATCATTGCTTTGCAATGGTATTGGGTAGCTTATTGTGTGTTAGTAAAGGTGCAGCAGCCACTTACCCAAGTGATTCGTTCGATGCAAAAACCACACTAGATGTAGTTCAACAAGAAGGATGTACAGCGCTGCACGGTGTACCTACTATGTTTATTAGTGAGCTTGAGCTGAGTAATTTTAAAGATTATGACCTAAGTACTTTACGCACGGGTGTAATGGCAGGCTCTACATGCCCAGAGCAAGTAATGCGCAAAGTACAAACACAAATGAACATGCATCAAGTACTGATTGCTTACGGGCAAACGGAGTGCAGCCCCATAAACAACATTACCGAAACAGACTCTTCAATAGAGCGGCAAGTAACGACAGTTGGCCGTGCCCTTGCCCATACCGAGGTTAAAATAATTGACGAGCTGGGTAACATTCAAAAAATTGGTCAACCTGGCGAAGTGTGTAGTAAAGGTGCAGGCATAATGCGCTGCTATTGGAATGACGAAGCTAAAACAAAAGCCACAATAGATGACGAAGGTTGGCTGCACTCTGGCGATTTAGGTGTCATGGATACAAAAGGGTTTGTCACGATTGTTGGGCGTATAAAAGATATGATTATTCGCGGCGGCGAAAACATTTACCCTCGAGAAGTAGAAGAAGTACTTTACACCTACCCGGGCATTCAAGATGCTGCCATATTTGGTATAACCGATGAAAAGTATGGCGAGGAAGTGTGCGCTTGGATCCAACCAAAAGAAGATGCTGTACTTAATGAGCAAGCAATTCGTGAGTTTTTAAAAGACAAACTAGCCTACTTTAAAATGCCACGACATATCCGTTTTGTAGAAAACTACCCAATGACAGTAACAGGTAAACTGCAAAAATTTAAAATGCGCGAGCAAATGCAAGAAGAACTAAGCGAAAATCTTTTTTCCTAGTTTCGTCTTTAAGTAACTGAGACTCTGGATAGGGAATTTATCTCAGAGCTATATTTAGAGCTAGCAGCGTTAAATTTACGTATGTTAGGACTAATACTAAAAAGCACAGCCAATTGGCTTTGCTTTTTATGAACTGAATTGTACTGAATTTATTATAAATTCAACATTCTCTTTTTTAAACGTTCTAAATCAATCGCACTCGAGCGTACTGTTAATTTAATATGGCTGTATTCATATTCTTCTTTAACAACACTCATACTCGATCGGATTTCGCCCACGATACCTTTGGCTGTGTACGGTATAACAATCTCTTCTTCAATCATGTCCTCTTGAGCAATGCCAATAATGTATTTGTGCAGTTTACTAATATCATCTGGATTACGCGTAGAGGTCATCATCGCATCAGGAAATTCATCCATTAGAGACTGCTGTTGATCAGTACTTAATTGGTCTGACTTATTCAGTACTAATAATTTTTTGCTACCTTCTACCCCAACTTCTGCCAGTACTTTATGTACTACTTCAAGTTGTGAGCGAAAAGAAGGATCTGAAGCATCTACAACATACAACAATAACGACGCATCATGTGCCTCAGCGAGCGTTGAATGAAATGAAGCCACCAAATCGTGAGGTAACTTTTTAATAAAACCAACTGTATCTGATACGAGTATACGAGGCTGCGTAATCGGATACAGCGCGCGAACAGTGGTATCTAGCGTTGCAAAAAGTTTGTTTTCGCCTTCTACATCACTACCTGTAATTGCGCGCATCATTGATGACTTGCCCGCATTGGTATAACCAATTAAAGCCACTGAGAATAGCTCAGAGCGCTGCGTACGTCTGTCCATCATTACATCTTGAACACTAACAAGTTCGCGCTTTAATTCTGCTAACTGATCGCGCACCTTACGGCGATTAAGCTCAAGTGTGGTTTCACCCGCACCTTTACCCATTTGGCGTTCTTTATCACCTGTTGATGTTTCACGCAGTCGTGGCGCTACATAATTAAGGCGAGCTATTTCAACTTGTAATTTTGCAGTTTTAGTACGCGCATGACGACTAAATATTTCAATGATAATACCAGTGCGATCAAATACTTCCACACCTAACTGGTTTTCCACATTACGTAGTTGAGAAGGCGTTAAATCGCAGTCAAACACGACAACATCGGCACAAGCAAAATCTAAACCGTCTGATGGAATTTCTGATGGCATGTCGGATAATGGATCGTCATCAAGAAAATTCTCACCCTCTTTCTCATCTGCAGCAGAACCTTTATTACCAGTAAGGTGCGCTATTTCAGCCAGTTTACCTGAACCCAGTACATTTACTTTTTGGGTAGAACTTTGCTTTTGTGATTGTGTACCAACTACTTTAAAGCCAAGAGTGGTAACTAGGCGTGCCAATTCTGCAAGCGACTCAATTGCTTCATCGCCTTTAAAGTGAGGTGTACTAATAGAGATAAGTAATGCGTTAGGAAGTGATGCTTTTGCAGTTAGTTGCATAATTTTTTATGTTAATGCACCGCGAAGTGCAAACCTATTTTCATTCGAAAGTAGCCTGATCCTACGCTGTTATAGCTTGGCTTTATAGCGTTATAACTAACTTAAGCGGTTATTTAAATAAAACACCCCATAAATAGCTAAATTTATGGGGTGTTTTTAAGTACAGGCTCTCACAGCAATAAGCTGCAATTGCTTTAAACTATTTTAGTTAAACTACGCCTTGCTCTATCATTGCATCGGCAACACGGCGAAAACCAGCAATATTAGCGCCAAGTAACAGGTTAGTAGGTTGGCCAAATTCTGCCGCTGTTTCGTTAGCAATATTAAAAATGTTTTTCATTATGTGCTGTAATTTTGCATCCACTTCTTCAAAAGTCCAGCTTTGCATACTGGCATTTTGCGCCATTTCTAATTGGCTGGTTGCAACGCCGCCCGCATTAGCAGCTTTACCTGGGCCGTAAGCTATTTTGGCTTTAATAAAGCAGTCAATCGCGTCTTTGGTCGAAGGCATGTTTGCACCTTCACTCACCAAAATACAGCCATTGCTTAGTAGCGCTTTTGCATCGCCTTGAGTTAACTCATTTTGAGTGGCACATGGGAACGCAGCATCGGCTTTAAAACGCCACACTGCATGCCCATCTTCTGGGTAATCTGCGCGAGCAATATAAGTGGCTTCTGGGTAGCTTTCTTTATATTTGCTTAAACAGCCACGTTGCTGCTCTTTTAACTCTTTAATAAGCGTTAAATCTATACCCGCGTCATGAAATAGTGTACCGCGAGAGTCACTACAGGTAATTGGTTTTGCATTTAATTGATACAGCTTTTCCATCGCATAAATAGCAACATTACCCGAGCCCGAAATTAAACAACGTTTTCCAGCTAGGCTATCATCGCGGTTTTGTAGCATGTAGTTTGCAAAGTACACTGCGCCGTAGCCAGTTGCTTCTTTACGAACTAACGAGCCACCCCACATTAGGCTTTTACCGGTTAACACACCATCGTAACGCCCTGTTAAACGCTTGTACTGGCCAAACAAATAACCAATTTCGCGTGCGCCAACACCAATATCCCCTGCAGGTACGTCGGTAGTTGGGCCAATGTGGCGGTATAACTCGTTCATAAATGATTGGCAAAAACGCATTATTTCACCGTCTGATCGCCCTTTTGGATCAAAGTTAGCACCGCCTTTACCACCACCAATAGGTAGGCCGGTTAATGAGTTTTTAAACACTTGCTCAAAACCCAAAAACTTAATAATACTGGCATTAACACTCGGGTGAAAACGCAAGCCCCCCTTATATGGGCCCAAGGTAGAGCTAAATTCAATGCGATAGCCTTTATTTACTTGAATATTACCTTCGTCGTCAACCCAAGGTACACGAAACATTAGTTGACGCTCTGGCTCTACCATTCTTTCTATAATGGCTTCTTTTTGATAATTTGTAGTTTTTGCAAAAAGAGGTTCTAAAGATTCTAGTACTTCTTCAACAGCTTGATAAAACTCACTTTGCGCGGGGCTAGTTTGCTTTAATTGAGCTATCGTACTATGTATATAATTCATAATTATTCTTCCGTGTAAGCTATTTTTAAAATTTGAGAATTCGGGTAAGTATGATTAAGTTTGTTTTTTGAATATAAATCTATTTTAAAATCATAATTTTCATACACCTTACCATTAGAAAGAGTGGTGTTGCACGTCATTCAAGTTGAATTATTTTACTGTTGTGTAAAAATAAAACAGCGACTAGCCGAATTTTTATTCATTTTAACGATATAAAAATACAGTGCGCGGTTGCTAAAACCAAACATACAGTTAACAAAGGAGGTAATTACTTGATATTTAAATGTTCTCATTCAATTGCTAGTTTATTAAGCGGTATTGAACAATTTTAAAGTAGGCGTGTAACAAGTTGAAATATATTTAACTTAAAAACAACAAAACGCTAAAACAAGGGCTGTTTTAGCGTTTTGAAAGAGTAATGGCTTTACCTTGCTTACTCAGCAGTGCTTTGTGGACGAACCTGCTGTTGTACACCCGTTAAAAATAAACGAAGTACCTGGTTGTTACATACGCGGTAGTGCTTGTTATCTACTTTACGAGAAAACGCGCTTAGCTCATGCTTACTCAAATTAAAGTCAACGAGTGCCAGCGTCGCAATCACATCTTCCGCTTTCATATTTAAAGCAATACGCAGCTTCATAAAAATAATATTGTTATTTAACTTGCTCTCAGGAGCAGGTTGATCGCCTTCGCGCTTACCACGTTGCGTATTAATAAAACCATTTAAAAAAGTTGCAAACTCTGTATCACTTATTTCAGTGTAAGCTTCTTCGCCTTCTTTAGTTAACCAAGCAATTACTTGCTCTGTAGTAACCGTATGCTCAGCTGCAGCAAAAACATTTACCATAGCGGTGTCAGTTAAATTAAAAGTGTAGCGAATGCGGCGTAAAATATCGTTATTTGTCAAAGTAAATCCCAGAGTAGTAAATGCTAACCCAATGGTTAGTTATTGTTAGCTTGTAAATAAGCGCCCTAGTTTAACAGACTTGCCAATACTGCCCTATTAGTTTTTATTTAGCAGCGCACACGCTACCAATGCCGCTAATTACCCAGCACTTTTGCAGGGTCAACTCTTGTTGCTTGCCACGCCGGATAAATAGTAGCAACTATCGCAAGCACAAACGTAACAATCACTGTAATACCAATGTCTTCAAGTACTAATTTACTTGGTAAAAACTCTATAAAATAAACGCCCTCAAGTGGATTGGCTCCAAATAATTGGCTTATCCACGTAAAAAGCTCACTTATATTAAGCGCTAATACCACACCAATTAGTGTTCCTAGTGCCACGCCTACAAATGCTTGCATTAAGCCCTGCATTACAAAGGTGGCTAAAATAGTACTGTCTTTCGCGCCCATGGTTTTTAAAATTGCGATATTGCCTTGTTTTTCGCGTACCTCCATCACCAAGGAGGAGACAATATTAAAACTGGCTACCGCTATAATTAAAAACACCACAATATAAACAATGGTACGTACCATTTGAATATCTTGATAAAGGCTGCCTTGGGTTCTAAACCAACTGGAAACATACACGTAGTCGTCAATAGTTTGCCCTACTTTTAGCGCTATTTGGTGCGCCGAAAACACATCATCAACACTTAAACGCAGCCCGGTTACTTGGCTTTCATCGTAACCTAATGTTTGCTGCGCTTTGTTAAGATGTATAAATGCAGCGGTACTATCAATCGGTCCGCCCATTTCTATAACACCTGCAAGGTTAAGTGTTACGCGTTTAGGCGCTAATAATGATTGACCTTTTTGACTAATTTGCGGAATAAGTAATGTAATGTTATCGCCTACTTTGGCGTCTAACTGTTTTACTATTTGCTTACCTAAAATTACATCGTCAAGGCCTAACTGACTCACTAATTTACCACTGGTAAACTGGTTTACCGCCGATACATTACTCTCGAGCGATGGCTCAACACCTCGAATTTCTATCGCTTTTAGCTGGCTTTTATATTGCGCCATTCCGTTAACGGCAATAAATGGCGCAGCCCCTGTTACGTGAAGTTGTGTTTGTAAATCCTCAACCTTTTGCGACCAATTTGCAATGGGTCTACTTGGTGCTACATATTCAACCTGCGGCACAACACTTAGCAATCTATGTACTAGTTGCTGCTCAAAACCATTAATTACCGACAGCGCCACAATTAAAACCGCGACACCTAATAAAATACCAATAGTCGACGCTTTAGCGATAAAACTAACAAAGCCGTTTTTTTCATCTTTGTGGCCTGAATAGGCTCTAAAACGTTTACTTAAAAATGCACTAAGCAACATGCTGCGACTCTTTAATAGCTAGTTTTCCATCGTCTAAATAAGCTATTTTGCCTAGCTTATCGGCAAGTTCTAAATCGTGTGTAACTACCACAAAACTGGTGTTTAAGCTTTGGTTAAGCTCATTAATTAAATCGTAAATTTTAATCGCATTTTGTTTATCTAAATTACCGGTTGGTTCATCAGCAAGCACAAGCGCAGGTTTAGTAACTAGCGCGCGGGCAATAGCCACGCGTTGGCGCTCTCCACCAGAAAGCGCAGACGGTTTATGCGAGTTGCGATGTGCAAGGCCTACTTTTTCGAGCATATCGAGCGCTTGAGCTTTGGCTTCTTTTGCACTCAAGCCTTTAATTAATAACGGCATAGCCACGTTTTCAACTGCGCTAAACTCCATTAATAAGTGATGAAATTGATAGATAAAGCCCAAATTTTGGTTTCTAAATGCGGCTTGCTCTGTTCGCGAAAGTTTTGCAACTTCTTGGTTTTTAATTTTAGCGCTACCTGAGCTTGCGGTATCTAATGTGCCAAGTATGTGTAAAAGCGTACTTTTACCAGAGCCAGAACTCCCGACAATAGCGAGCATTTCACCTTGCTGAAGCGCTAAATCAACGCCTTTTAATACTTCAACTTGGTTGCTGCCGTCTTGATAAACCTTACTTAAATTTTCACAACTAATCACTAAATCATTCATAACGTAATACCTCTGCTGGTTTTACTTTTGCGGCTTTACGCGCAGGATATAAGGTAGCTAAAAAGCTCATAGCAATACTGGCAAACGCTATTATCACTAAACTCAAAATATCAAATTTTACCGGAAGCTCTATACCCGCCAGTAAGTTTAAGCCCACTAATGCAAGTAGCTCATTTATATATAAACTAAATATTACACCTAAAAATGCGCCTATTGCGGTACCAATTACGCCGTTATATAAGCCTTGCACCATAAACACTTTTTGCACTTGCGAAGGTGTTAAACCTAACGTTTGTAGTATGGCTACTTCACCTTGTTTTTCGCTTACCATCATGGTTAATGCCGATACAATATTAAATACAGCCACCAATACAATGAGGGCAAGCAACATAGACATAATGCGCTTTTCCATAGCAACGGCTGCAAATAGAGTACCTTGGGTACTGCGCCAATCACTGTAATTGTGATCTTTTAAAATACGTTGGCTTGCTTCAATAAATTCATCTAGTTCGAAAGGTTCGTGCAATGAAACACTTAAATTTGGGGCGGTGTTTTTATCCAGCTTTAATACCCGTTGTAGCGAAGCGCCACTCGTAAACGCAAGTGCCATATCTATCTCAGATCCGGTTTCGTATATTGCGGCTACTTTAAATAAACGCTGGCTGGGTACTCGCCCAAGAGGTGTATATGTTGAAGCATTAGGCATAATAACGCGAAGCTTATCACCCACGCTAACGCCTAATTTACGACTCAAATAACGGCTTATAGCAATGTTGTAATTTTTGTTTAATACAGTTTTCCAATCGCCTTGCACTATTTTATCGGTAATTTTATACAAAGAACCACTATCGTTATAAAGGCCTTGTAGTAAAACGCCGTGCAAGTCTTTATTTGTTTGCAAAATAGCTTCGCCGTGGCGATATAAGCTTACATGATCAACATAAGGAGATTGTTCGAGGTCGGTTTTTAGGGTGTTCATTTGGGTGGCAGTGTGTTTATCTGCGCTAACTTCAACATGCGGAATAAGTCCAAGCATATTGGTTTTCAGGCTATTTTCAAACCCGTTCATTACACTGCTTACCGTAAATAATGCCATTAAACCAATAGCGATACCGGCAATAGAAAAAAACGAAATAAACGATATAAACGCATTTCCTTTAGATGAGCGACTATATCTAAGCCCTATAAATAAGCTAACCGGTTGAAACATATTATTTTTAACACTTATCGTAAAAGTATTGAGCAATAGTAGCACGAAAAAAGTGCCTTTGGGTATGGCGTAAAATGTAAGAAATAATTTAAAAATCTGATACTTGGCTATATTTACAGCAATATGTATTTAACCATTAACTCGCGGTTAAGCTTTAAGCCCGTTGACTAAATAATCGAGCAATACCCGTACATTAGTGGCCACAAACTGCCTTGGTGGATATACGCCCCATACCCCTTCTTGCTGTGGTTGATAGGGTGTTAAAATAGGCACCAATTGCCCTGAGTTAATTTCGTTTTCAATGTAGTAGTCTGGGAGCTGTACAATACCGAGCCCCTTTTTTGCGCCATCCACCAGCGCCCAACCACTATTACACTGTAGCCGCCCCGCTATTTTAAAGTGTTTATCGCGCCCATTTTCGTTTACGCGCCAGTAGCTACTATTCCCAATTAAACATTCATGGCTGTTTAGCTCGCCTAAAGTATGCGGCTCACCAAATCGCGTTAAATACTGTGGTGCCGCGCACATAATAAAACGCCGCGCACTTAACCTACGCGCTTTTAAGCTAGAATCTTTTAAGTGCCCTAGCCTTATGGCTAAATCAAATCCGCCCTCTAATAAGTTTTCTTGCTCGTTACTTAGTGTGGCAACAACTTCTACCTCGGGATGATCCTTCATAAAATTATGCACTATGGGCATAATGAACGTTTCCCCATACATAACAGGGGCTGTGAGCTTAATTTTACCCTTTGGTGTACTTTGTTGCTGAGCAAGACCTTGAGTTGCCTCGTCCATAGCGTGTTGTAAGTGCTTTATTTGATGTAAGTACACTTCGCCTTCTTTGGTTAAAACCACTTTACGGGTTGTACGGGTTAAAAGCTGGGTATTTAAACGTTGCTCAAGCGCTGTAACATGGCGGCTAATATGCGCAACCGAAAGTCCAAGCGTTTTTGCAGCCGCAGTAAAGCTGCCCTCCTCCCCTACAGCTATAAACTCATCTATTCCATTCCAACGCGTCATTATTACCATACTGTAAAAGTGTTTTAATAAAATTGAGATTATCATTGTTTGAGAAACAAATACAATAGCTACATTACCCAAGCAAATTGGGTCTACAATTATTATCTAACCACTACAAAGGATAAACACATGTCAGAATTTATTAAATCAAAAGCAGCTATTGCTTGGGGTCCTAATCAACCACTTAGCGTTGAAGAAGTTGATGTGATGATGCCTAAAAAAGGCGAAGTAATGGTAAAAATTACCGCTACTGGTGTATGTCATACCGATGCATTTACTTTATCAGGTGATGATCCTGAAGGTATTTTCCCTGCTATTTTAGGCCATGAAGGCGCAGGCGTTGTATACGCAATTGGCGAAGGCGTAACCAGTGTTGAAGTTGGGGATCATGTTATTCCTTTATACACTGCTGAATGTGGCGTTTGTAAAATGTGTACTTCAGGTAAAACTAACCTATGTTCTGCTGTGCGCGAAACTCAAGGTAAAGGCCTTATGCCAGACGGCACAACACGCTTTTTTAAAGACGGCCAACCAATATACCACTACATGGGTTGCTCAACGTTTTCTGAGTACACAGTGCTTCCAGAAATTTCACTCGCTAAAGTAAATAAAGAAGCCTCTTTAGAAGAGATTTGTTTACTAGGCTGTGGTGTAACAACAGGTATGGGCGCAGTAACAAACACTGCAAACGTAAAACCTGGCGACACAGTAGCAATTTTTGGCCTTGGTGGTATTGGTTTATCTGCCATTATTGGTGCAAAAATGGCAGGCGCTGGACGTATTATTGGTGTTGATATTAACACCACTAAATTCGATTTAGCGACAAAACTTGGTGCAACTGATTTAATTAATCCAAAAGATTTCGACAAGCCTGTTCAAGAAGTGATTGTTGAAATGACTGACGGTGGCGTTGACTACTCGTTTGAATGTATTGGTAATGTTGATGTAATGCGCTCTGCGCTTGAGTGTTGTCATAAAGGTTGGGGTGAGTCGGTAATTATTGGTGTAGCCGGTGCAGGCCAAGAAATATCAACCCGTCCGTTCCAACTGGTAACTGGGCGTGTATGGCGTGGTAGTGCATTTGGTGGCGTTAAAGGTCGCTCGCAACTACCTGAAATAGTTGAGCGCTACATGGCGGGTGAATTTGCGTTAAACGACTTTATTACTCATACAATGAGCCTTGAACAAATTAACGAAGCGTTTGATTTAATGCACGAAGGTAAAAGTATTCGTACAGTAATTCATTACTAATAAGCACTTAGTAAACGACTTAATAAAAAGCCGTAAAACCTAAAGGTTTGCGGCTTTTAAGGATTATTATGTTAGAGAATATCTCAAGTACAAAAGTAGCTGGTGGTTGGCATAAGCAATATACTCACCCTGCAACAAGTACACATTGCACTATGCGCTTTGCGGTGTTTTTACCACCAGGCGCAAGTGAAGCCAATAAAGTACCGGTACTTTATTGGTTATCGGGTTTAACCTGTACCGACGAAAATTTTATGCAAAAAGCCGGTGCATTTAAAAAAGCAGCAGAGCTAGGTATTGCTATTGTAGCGCCTGACACTAGCCCTCGTGGGGATAATGTTCCTAACGAAGACAGCTACGATTTTGCACAAGGCGCAGGCTTTTACGTAAATGCCACGCAAGCTCCTTACAACACCCATTTTAATATGTACGATTATGTTGTTAGTGAATTACCAGCATTGATAGAGCA
This sequence comes from Pseudoalteromonas sp. Z9A6, assembly GCF_011378805.1. Taxonomy (NCBI): domain Bacteria; kingdom Pseudomonadati; phylum Pseudomonadota; class Gammaproteobacteria; order Alteromonadales; family Pseudoalteromonadaceae; genus Pseudoalteromonas; species Pseudoalteromonas sp. Z9A6. The sequence goes on along the minus strand of NZ_WTKZ01000016.1, from coordinate 4,413 downwards.
ACATTTTCCGGTAACAAGCACAAAAGCAATTAGCGGTCACTCTATGGGCGGGCACGGTGCATTAATGGTCGCACTTAAAAACCCGACTGCGTTTGTAAGTGCCTCGGCTTTTAGCCCTATTGTAAATCCGATTGAATGCCCTTGGGGTGTAAAAGCATTTACTGGTTATTTAGGAAATGATAAAGCGCTTTGGAAGCAATACGACAGCTGCGAGCTGATGAAAAACGCAGAGCAAGCTAATTACTTACCTATGTTAGTGAGTCAAGGTGATGCCGATGGTTTTTTACAAGAGCAACTTAAGCCAGAAAACTTAGTCGCTATTGCAGATAAAAAAGGCTACCCGCTTACACTTGAAATGCAAGCAGGCTACGACCATAGCTACTTTTTTATAAGCAGCTTTATTGACCAACACTTATTATTTCATCATCAGTTTTTAACTGCTTAGACTCATTAGTGTGTAGAGATGACTTTTCTACCTCTACACACTCTTTCAATACTTTACTCACTTGCCTGCATACTTGTACCGTATTGTTATTGCCCTTACCTTTAATAAATTCAACTATAGCCATATCGGCTTCAACACCGAGTTTAGTAAAGCTAAAGCCCTCTTTATCTTTTACAACAGGCCCCGCATTTACTGGGCCAGGTTGAGAGCGCGCTGCCCCATCTAAAATTATACCCGCAGCAGCGCAACCAATTAATACATTTGAAAATAGAATAATCAAAAAAGTACGCATTATTAACCCCACCAATATAATTACCTAAATTATATACAATTTTAAAAATAGCATTGTAAATAAATGTAAGTCTTAGTGCTTAAATTCACGTATGAACTCTTTAATAAAACCAATTAATTGCAATATAAATATAATTAAAAAAGGAAGCGCTCCAATAATAGCAACGCTTCTGTTTAATGGTTCATTGTTTTGTACTAACAAAACAAAAGCGCATAAACCTAGTGCAAACGACCAAGCATACAAGCTCCATGTTTGAGCTTCACTTGCACCACTTAATTGGCGAATAACCAAAACAGCAGAGTCTGCTGATGTGGCTACAAAAATGAGTAGAAGCAATAAACTTGACCAAATTAATAGACCGCCTTGCCAGCCTAATTGCTCGAAAAATACAAACAGCCCTTGCGTATAATCGGCTTTAATAGCCTCTAAAATGCCTGCATTGTGAGTTTGATCCCACGCAATTGCAGAGCCCGAAAACACACTAAACCATATAATAGTCACAAAGGTTGGTACAAATACGACACCTAAAATGTATTGCCAAACCGGCCGTCCTTGGCTAATTTTTGCCAAAAACACACCAACAAATGGGCCCCAAGCTAACCACCAAAAATAGTAATTGTATGTCCAACCTGTTGCCCATGCGGGGTCATTAAGTACGCTTTCAAACTGCCATGTACCTGTGGTTATGAGCTGAATGTAATCCCATGTACCGCCTACAGCTATGTCTATAATTGGCTTTATAGGCACAAAAATTAATAGCCATGCTATAAGTGCAAATGCTAAAAACACATTAAATTTACTAAGAGTTTGAATTCCTTTTTTAAGCCCCAACTTTGCAGAAATGGTATAAAGCAGCGCAATTAAAAAAATTATAATAAACCCCGGAAATAAAGCCGATTCAACCCCTAGCTCAAGCTCGAGCCCTTTACGCAGTAATAAAGTTGAATTAGCAATTGTGCCCACGACACCAAAAAATATTGCAAGTATGGCAATTAATTTAATGCTAAAGCTCAGCTGTAACTGCCAAGCCCGATTAATAACGCCTTTAGTTGCACTGATCACAGGAGCACTAATATCGCCCGCTTTACCACTATTGCGAGTAAGCCCACCCAATAACAAGCCAAATACTGCATAGAGCGCCCATGCATGCGCGCCCCAATTAACTAAGGTAAGCGCCAAACCACTTGTTTGGTGGTTGGGATACAAGCTTTGCTTTAAAGGCGAGTTAACCGTGTGTAGTGCAGGCTCTGCTACTCCCCAAAATATAAGTCCTGAGCCCATCCCTGCTGCAAACAACATAGAAAGCCAACCAAAGGTACTAAACTCAACAAGTGCTAGCGCTCCTCCTATTTTTCGTTGCCCTAATGGGCTTATAGCAATAGCTATCACAGAAAAAAGTAACAAGTTTACCAATATAAAAAATGGCGACCCTAAATAACCTAAAATTTTATTAATGGTAGGTTGTAAGTGTTCTGTGAGAAATTCAGGAAATAAAAAAGCAAAAACAGATAACCCAGCGCAAAATAGTAACGCTGTTTTTTCAATTTTAGTTGTTGTGATTAATGTTTTATTTAAAGGCAAAAGGTTCACATAGGTGTCTTTTAGGTATGATAAAAGAATACGGGGCTTTAAAACTCAGATCAAATTAACTATCGCGTAAAATAGTAATAAAAACATGTAAAAGTTTCCTCAATAATTTTTATTAAACTCAGCTTCCTACAATAAACCATTAATTATTAGTTATTTATGCAATGGCTCGCTGTTTGCTTATTATTAACAAAATTAACCCGCATAGGCTCAATAATGGAAATTGATTTACAGTGGAATGAAATCATCGATAACTTAATACATTTAGGTTTTGCATACCTACTTGCGCTACCTATGGCTTACGACAGAGAGCGTAGCCATGATGGTGCAGGCCTTCGTACATTTCCTCTTGTTGCTGTTGCATCGTGTGGGTATGCATTAATAGCTATGTCGGTTTTAGATGGCGCAGAAGCTCAATCTAAAATGTTGCAAGGCATCATTACTGGCATTGGTTTTATTGGCGGTGGCGCAATTTTGAAAAATAACAAATCAACCTCCGGTACAGCAACCGCAGCCAGTATTTGGAATATGGGCTTAATTGGTATAGCTGTAGCCTATAGCCGTTACGAAATAGCCATTTTGCTCGCCATTATTAATTTTATAACGCTAAGGTATGTAAAAAAGTTTAAGTGATAATTAGCTGTATCATTACAAGTAATGCGAGCAAATATTGGTCGTATTACGTGTGTATAATCACTGGCAAAATATAAATACACGGTTTCAATTTGATACAATATAACATATAATAAATACAGTTTTAAATCACTCTATATAGCTCTCTTATGCCGCTACCTTCAACCGATAACCGCTTACATCATATTGATATATTACGGGGCATTATAATTATATTTATGGTTATTGACCATGGTATGTATTATTGCCTTAATTACTCAGTTACCGATCCGATGACCATTCCAGGGACTGATCCCGTTACCTTTTTTACGCGTTTTGTTTCTCACTTTTGCGCACCACTCTTCGTATTCTTAGCAGGTCTATCTGCGGCAATAACAGAGCATAAATATGTATCCACTAAAGCATTTTCACAGAGCTTGATTATTCGTGGTTTAGTGCTAATTTTGTTTGAATTTACTATTGTTTCGTGGTCTTGGAGCTTTAACCCATTATACTCAATGCTATACGCACAAGTTATTTGGGCTATCGGCTGGGGCTTTGTTATTTTAGGACTGCTGCGTTTCCTGGGCATTTATGCCATTTTTGTAGCAGGTTTATTACTCGTGTTTGGGCATAATTTATTTGATGGAACAAGCTTTGAGCCTAATACATTTGCACATACTGCTTGGTCTATTGCACATCAAAAAAATGTACTTGATCTCCCTTTTGATTTTCAAATTAGAACAACCTACCCAGTTGCCCCCATTGTTGGCTTAATGGCATTGGCATATTGCGCTGGTGTTTATTACAAAGCGCAACAATACAGTAAAAAAGTGATGAATCACGCATTGTTATTAGGGGTTACTTGCCTTGCGCTTTATGGCATTTTACGTGGATTTAACTTATACGGTGATATGTCACAGTTTGCTATACATACAAGCTCATTACTCACTGTTATGTCGTTTCTAAACCCAACAAAGTATCCGCTTTCGCTGCAATTTATGTTACTTACTGTTGGCCTTGGGCTTATTTCTTTAAAAGCATTAAATGGTTTAAAAACCGATTTTTCGCATAACTTTTTACAAGTACTGGGTAAAACAAGTATGTTTTCATACCTTGTGCATTTGTATTTATTACATGCTATTGCTTGGTTAATTATACCTATTCTTGGCTTTAATTTTAGCGATATGACCTACGCAGATACTCTCGTTGGTTTGCCTGAAGGTTATGGCATGAGTTACACAGCAACACTTTTATTTATAACCGTTGTAATAGGACTAACAACCCTACTCGCTAAGCGATACATTGTTTGGAAGCGAAGCCACAAACATACCTTAATTGCTAAATATATATAGCGTTTATACAAATTAGCACAAAATAATAGACATTAAAAAAGGCGCTTAAAAAGCTGTCTCTTATACACAAATTCCTGCTAAGAAATTAGCGGGGATTTTTTTGAACTAAATCTCAATGTCAT
>NZ_WTKZ01000156.1:0-503 GCF_011378805.1 Pseudoalteromonas sp. Z9A6 | reverse complement strand
ATCCCATACCACAGCGGACACAGCAGGTAAGCAGGTCCTGAGCGGAGATCTCCACACTCACTTTGCCACTGCTGTGGATGCATACTCTGTCAGATATGGCTTCAGCAGCCCCAAATGCCCAGCATGAGCCGCAAGAACCCTGGTCTCTGATCTCTTTAAGAGTGGGACAATTGGGCCACTGCTCTCTGGCATCAAAGTTAGTGGGGAGCTTGAAGTCATCAGCATACTGTACCATGACAGGGAGTCTGGGTCCTTTCAGCAAAGTCCCACACAGCCTCTTCACATAGCTGTAGTCCACATTACGGAAGTTGTGTCCAGCCTTCCAAGTAGTGTTTGCTTTATTGATGAAGTTGACCATCTCAGGGGAGAGAGCAGCAAGTCGAGGACGAGCCCAGCTAACTGAAAGGGCTGAGACCACGCACAGGAAAGCCAGCCGCCACATTCTGTCTTTTGTCTGCTGGCTGTCGTTCTCTCTGAAATGTGTGCCTCACTCCCCAAAAAAA
>NZ_WTKZ01000155.1:0-504 GCF_011378805.1 Pseudoalteromonas sp. Z9A6 | reverse complement strand
TGAGCCGCTTTTTACGCAAGTGCTGATGATATGTGATGAGGAAGGCTTGATAGGCCGCAACATGTTTGCCATTGATGGGTGTAAATTAAAGTCCAATGCGAGTAAAGAGTGGAGTGGCACATTCGATGAGTTAGGTCGCAAAAAAGCAAAACTAGAACGCGCAAGCAAACGTATTATTGAACGCCACCAATCACAAGATGGGCTGGGCGAAGAATTGATAACTCAGGATTTAAAACAAAAAGAAAAGCTAGATAAAAGTGCAGGTAAAATCACCGAGTTTTTAGCCACTCACAAAGAAAAAACAGGCAGTAAAGGCAAGCCAGTTAAAAGTAATATCACCGACCCCGACAGCGCGAAAATGACGACCTCAAAAGGGACAATTCAAGGCTACAACGGCATCGCGATAAACGATGATAAACACCAAATTATCCTGCAAGCTCAAGCGTGGGGTTCAGTGGGTGAACAACAAACCTTACAGCCAGCCATTGCACAATTAAAACAGCA
>NZ_WTKZ01000154.1:0-508 GCF_011378805.1 Pseudoalteromonas sp. Z9A6 | reverse complement strand
GTCCGCTTCCTTGGCCCTGTCCACGAACCGGTCCATGTCCCTGACAGCTCATCTGACCTCTTCCCTGACCACGTGGTTCGCTGCATGCAAAGCCACCGGTGGTTGGGCAACACTTCTGTGTGGCAGGACACTGGCCATCATGGAAACAGCTTTCAGCACACAGTGGGATCATCTCTGGTAAGGGACACTGACCCGGCTTCATGAAAACAGGCAGCACACAAACAGGCCCACAGTCAAATCGACAGCATTTGTGTCCTCCAGGGCAGTCTTCATCAGAAGAACATCCTCGACGGGCCGGCACGAACGTCAGCGTCGCCGGACAAAAACCATCCACTGTGTTACGTCTTTGAATAGCATGAGCGATGCTCAAGTATCCGAACAGATACAACAAAGCAGCAATCAACGAGAAATCCACTCGAGCGGTCATCCTCCCGACCTGTGATCTCACAACAAACTCTGCTGGAAAAGGCCCTGAATTTGTGCGTCAGAAGAAGCACACAAAGCTAAA
>NZ_WTKZ01000153.1:0-516 GCF_011378805.1 Pseudoalteromonas sp. Z9A6 | reverse complement strand
TGTTTACTGTCTGATTTTACGGGCTTCGTTGAAGGCCCTTTAGCAAAATTTTTCTTCCACTGCTCGATATGATGTGGGTAAAGCCCTTTACTACGGCAGTATTCATTAACGGCTGTGTCATCCAAACGTCCACATTCAATAATTGCGTTAAGTCTTTCTTCAAGATCCCAGTCTTGTGGTCGTTTTTCTGATGTCATTTGGCTGCCTGTATAGTCCGTTTCAAGTTCATGGTTTTTAGCAAGCGCTATCCAACGTTGCAAGGTTGAATAACCGATGCCTAAATCAAGTGCAATATCTTCTAGGCGAACATCATCACATTGAGATAATGCTTTTTCAACAGCTTGAACTTTAAATTCTTGTGTAAATCGACGTCTCATTTTATCTGCCTCTATTAAAAGTTAGAGGCGACAACTATCCTGACACCTGACTCTTATACACAAATAAATTAGGCTCCAATTGAACTTTATTTATATCAGTCGATCAGATCAGTTATAACGAAAAAACCGATCGAGTTTA
>NZ_WTKZ01000152.1:0-519 GCF_011378805.1 Pseudoalteromonas sp. Z9A6 | reverse complement strand
ATGGTTGTACACCTTCACAGATGCCTCAATATTGATAGTGTCACCCAAGTAGTATATATTTGAAGGCCTCTGAAAGGACCAGTCATCAATCATGAGGCTCATGGAGAACACCAAGACATCCTCGCCAACCTCCGTTGAAGCGTAAGGAACCCAAGTTGGCCTCAGAGCATTACTGCTCACATTATGGAGCCTTTGATAGTGGCATTGAACGCCAACAACTGCACCCTCAGTACGGGTAATCGGCGTGCCAGCAAATGCCACAGGAGTGTAGGTAACCGCATAGGTGTAGACGAGCTCATCCTCGGTCATCATCAACACACTATTGCAGTCCTGCAGTGCATATTCAAAGATGAGCACCCCAGAGGCAGAGTCCTCACCAACAACAGGACAGCCTCCCATAGACAAACCACTTGGCTGGATCAGCTGACCATTGCTGAACATATCCTTCTTCACCTCCACATGAACCCGGTTCTCACTGCATTGAACAGCCACACTACTGGGAGTCACAGGTTGCCTCAA
>NZ_WTKZ01000151.1:0-524 GCF_011378805.1 Pseudoalteromonas sp. Z9A6 | reverse complement strand
CGTTGAGGCTGTAGAATTACTCTTTTTAGGAACGTATCTTACTATTTCGAATTGATTGCTTTTTAACCTTGAACCCATCCGTTCGCTGTGATCTAATAGATATTATTCACCCACGGTAAATCGTTATGGCCAACTACAAGCCTGACTTATCCTGTCAAAATAAATTCATTCCTATCAATTTTGCTGAGCAAATTTTGCCTGGCACATTTGAATATGCTCTTTGTTATATTGTCGAAAACAAGCTCGATTTATCGGGCTTTGACGCGTGGTATAACAACGACAAAACGGGCGCGGCGGCGTATCCGCCATCGGTGATGTTAAAGATTATTTTACTGGGTTATGCACATGGATTAATTAGTAGCCGTCGGATTGCAAAGGCTTGCGAGCATAATATTTTATTTATGAGTGTATCGGGGGATATCCAGCCGCATTACACATCTATAGCGGGTTTTGTGGCTAAAATGCATGAACAGATTGAGCCGCTTTTTACGCAAGTGCTGATGATATGTGATGAGGAAGGCTTG
>NZ_WTKZ01000150.1:0-528 GCF_011378805.1 Pseudoalteromonas sp. Z9A6 | reverse complement strand
ATTAAAAGTTAAAAGCACCAGTCAGTCAAGTGCTCGAGCAGAGTCCGCTTCAGAAGTCCTGGGACTGGACGTCTTTGGGGTTGGCGGGTCCCGTGGGGCTTTGGTCTTCTTGGGCAGGAGCTGCGCCTGGATTTTGGGGAGCACGCCGCCCTCCGAGATCGTGACGCCGCCCAGCAGCGCATTCAGCTCCTCGTCCTTGCGCACCGCGAGCTGGATGTGACGCGGCGTGATGCGCAGTTTCTTGTTGTCGCGGCACGCGTCGCCCGCCAACTCCAGCACCTCCGCGCACAGATACTCGATGACCGCGGTCAGGTACACCGATGCCCCGGAGCCGATGCGCGGCGCGTAATTCCCCTTCCGCAGGAGACGCGCGACGCGACCCACGGGGAACTGCAGCCCTGCGCGCGTCGAACGCGACACGGAGGAGGACTTGCTCTTCGGCGCAGCGACCAGCTTCTTACCGCGTCCGGACATGATGCACACGGCTCTACGGAAAAGTCTTGGAAGATCAAGGGATCTGATTAAAAC
>NZ_WTKZ01000149.1:0-529 GCF_011378805.1 Pseudoalteromonas sp. Z9A6 | reverse complement strand
GTTTTATGCCCTTTGGCTGTATTTAGCTATCTGCTTCTTCTGACACGCCAATTCAGCAATTCAATTTTCCAGCAGAGGCCATTGTGAGATTGTAGGCTGGGAGGATGACCGCTCGAATGTATTGCTCGTTTGGTGCGGTTTTATTGTGTCTGTTTGGAAACTTGAACATAACAGATGCTACTCTAGGTATTGGCGGTCTGAGGCTGAAAGACTTGCTATCCCATCGAGGATGTTCTTCTGATAGACCCTGCTCTGGAAGACAATACTGCTCTGAAAGACCTGGCTGCTCTCGATTTCAATGTGATCCTGTTTCCAGTCAGCCTGGTTCAATGAAACCCGGTCAATGTCCTGACCCAAAGAACATTCCACTGTCTGCTAAAAACTGTGTCCATGATGGTCAGTGTCCTGCCACACAGAAGTGTTGCCCAACCACCAGTGGCCATGGATGCAGTGAACCAAGCCGACAGGGCCAGGGAAGCTGTCAGAACACGGGCCAGGGCGCCGGACAGGGCAAGGGAAGCGGCCAGGG
>NZ_WTKZ01000015.1:0-78772 GCF_011378805.1 Pseudoalteromonas sp. Z9A6 | reverse complement strand
TGTTTTCTTAATAATACTGAAATGACACAGATTTCTAAACACTACCTTTTTTAATACGTGTAAGTAACGTATTAATTCGTGTGATTAGAAAACAAGTTATCAATAAGCTCATCTTCAAGTGCAAAACGTGCTTCTAATGCCTCACCAATAACAGATAAGTCATTATCAAAGTCTTTTAATAAGTCTTCTTTGTCTACTTCTGCGTACTTATCATTAAAATCTAACGCCACATCGGTTGTGCTAGAAATACGCGGGTAAATAGAGTTTGCAAGCTCTTGGCTTTGTAAGCCCTTTTTTTCGCATGCTTTTGCTATATCGTCATATACTTCAAAATGGCCTGCAGATAGGTAATCCATTAAAAGCTGGCAAAATGATTCAATTAGTTTTGGCTCTGGCAATGCTTGATCTTGCTTCTCGTACGGCGTAAAGCCTGCAATTTTGCAGTAAAGTACAATAAGTTCTTGGCGTTCGTTTAGCCATTTATCAATTACTGTGTGGCTACCACCCCATTTTTGTTGAGCTTTTTCTACACGCGTCAGCATAACTGTTCTCCTAGCTGGGTTGGTCTTTCAATTAGAATATAATAAGTTTATGTACATCAAGATATATTTAATTTGCGCGTATATCAACAAGTAAAGTTGAGCTACTTTGAGGGGTGTACCTTTTTATATAATCTAAGGCGAGAGATTTTATTTTAGGCAAGAAAAAACCACCAGTTACGGTGGTCTAATTTCTTTCAGTGACTTGTTATAACAAGCTTTCTTATTTTTATGAGATGATTTTTATTGTTATTATTTTAAAACATTTATTTTTATTGTTTTAAGATTTTTATTATTGTTTTTGTTAACGCGGGACAAACAATAACAAGGTTTTTGTAATGTTGCAAACGTATTAATGAAAAGTTTTAAATGTTATTTATTTTTGTTTGTTTTATAGTCAAAAGGGATTAAAAAACTCCATTCTATTGATCTACCTCTAGGTAAAGCTGTTTTCGTCCCTAAGCAATAGAGGGTCGAAGAATATGGTGGTACAATCTTGCACAATTTATACAAGTCTTAGGATCATTTACGCCATGAGCGAATTAAAAAACGACCGTTATTTACGTGCACTTGCAAAACAACCTGTTGATGTAACTCCGGTATGGATGATGCGCCAAGCAGGACGCTATTTACCAGAGTATCGCGCTACACGTGCACAAGCGGGCGATTTTATGAGCCTGTGCCGTAATGCTGAGCTTGCATGTGAAGTTACACTGCAGCCATTACGTCGCTACCCGTTAGATGCCGCTATATTATTTAGTGATATTTTAACGATTCCAGATGCGATGGGTTTAGGTCTTTACTTTGAAACTGGCGAAGGCCCTAAGTTCGAACGTCCTATTTCATCTCTTGCTGATGTTAAAAAAATTCCAAAGTTAGACCCTACAGACGAGCTTGGCTACGTAATGAACGCAGTAAGCACTATCCGTCGTGAGCTTAAAGGCGAAGTACCGCTTATTGGTTTTTCTGGTTCACCTTGGACGCTAGCAACTTATATGGTTGAAGGCGGTAGCAGCAAAGTATTTGGTAAAATCAAAAAAATGGCGTTTGCAGAGCCGCAAACACTTCATTTATTACTCGATAAGTTAGCTGATTCAGTTATTGATTACTTAAATGCTCAAATTAAAGCTGGCGCGCAATCGCTAATGGTATTTGACTCATGGGGCGGTGTATTAAGCCCGCGCGATTACAACGAATTTTCACTACAATACATGCATAAAATTGTAGATGGCTTAATTCGTGAATACGATGGTCGTAAAGTACCGGTTACTTTGTTCACTAAAAATGGTGGTCAATGGATTGAAGCTATTGCAGCAACAGGCTGTGATGCAATCGGTCTTGATTGGACTATTAATATCAGCGACGCTAAGCGCCGCGTGGGTGATAAAGTAGCTCTACAAGGTAATATGGACCCATCTATGTTACACGGTACACCAGAGCGTATTCGCCAAGAAGTAGGCACTATTTTAGAAGACTTTGGTACAGGCAATGGCCACGTGTTTAACTTAGGCCACGGTATTACACCAGATGTAGACCCTGAAAATGCTGGCGTATTCATTAATGCAGTACATGAGCTAAGTGCTAAGTACCATAAGTAATAGTCACTTAAACAAGCTTTAAAACTGTTTAAAAGTAAAAAACCCGCTAAGTTGCGGGTTTTTTGTTACCTATTTATAAAGGCTTTTAAAACTACTTATTTAAGCGGTTATTTAAATAAGCGATTTAAGCCATTTAATGCCGCAACACGGTAGGCTTCAGCCATGGTTGGGTAGTTAAATGTGGTATTTACAAAGTAGTCGATATTATTGCCACCATTTTTTTGTTCCATAATAGCTTGGCCAATGTGAACAATTTCAGAGGCACGTTCGCCAAAACAATGTACGCCAAGTACTTCTTTGGTTTCGGTGTGGAATAATATTTTTAAACTACCTACTTCAGTACCAGCAATTTGCGCGCGAGCCAAATGCTTAAACTGAGCACGGCCAACTTCATACGGTACTTTAGCAGCTGTAAGCTCTTGCTCGGTTTTACCTACTGAGCTCATTTCTGGGATGGTATAAATACCGGCCGGAATATCAACAATCAGCCTGTCATCGCAGTTACCACATGCAATTGCATCAGCAGCTATACGACCTTGGTCAAACGCAGCACTTGCAAGGCTTGGATAGCCTATTACATCACCTACAGCGTAAACGTTATCAATTTCTGTTTGGTATGTTTCGTTAACTTTTAATTGGCCACGGCTATCGGCTTTTAAGCCAATGGCTTCAAGATTTAGTGTATCAGTGTTACCAGTACGACCATTAGCAAATAAAATACAGTCAGCTTTTACGCGTTTACCTGATTTTAAATGCATTATAACGCAGTCGTCACGCGTCTCGATTCGGTCAAACTCTTCGTTATGACGAATAACAATACCGCTGTTCCAAAAGTGATAGCTAAGTGCGTCAGATATTTCAGCATCCATAAAAGCAAGTAGTCGGTCGCGTGTATTAACTAAATCAACTTTAGCGCCTAAACCTTTAAATATTGACGCGTACTCACAACCAATTACACCTGCACCATAAATCAGTACACGATGAGGGTCATGCTCAAGGCCAAGTATTGTGTCACTTTCGTAAATACGAGAATGCGTAAAATCTACCTCTGGTGGACGATAAGGGCGTGAACCCGTTGATATAACGATCGTTTTAGCAGTCAGTCGCTCAGTTGAACCATCATTTCTTTTTACTTCAATTGTGTGCTTATCTACAAAGCTCGCATCACCTTGAAACATATGAATGCGGTTACGATCGTAAAAGCTACTACGTAAATTAGATTGCTTAGAAATAACAGAACTTGCGTGACGTAAAATATCAGGAAATGTTAAGCGGCTAGGGCGCTCACCAACATTGAATAACGGATTTGCTTTGTATTCAATATAGCGGCTAACAGAGTGGCGAAGCGCTTTTGAAGGAATTGTTCCCCAATGTACACAACCGCCACCAACTGATTCTTGGCGTTCAATAACCGCTACTTTTTTATCGTTTTTTGAAAGGTTCATGGCGGTACCTTCACCGCCAGGTCCCGTGCCAATAATTATTGCATCATATTGGTATGTCACGGGTACTTTTTTTTGTTCTGGTTGTTTGGCCACAGCCACTCCTAAATTAATTAAAAGAGGCTTTTAATAACCTCGCATTAAGTGCTAGCCATGCCTGTTTTTGATTTTCCCAGGCGGCTTCCAACTCATGGTATTGTGCCATTAATGCTGAGCGTTCACACTGCTTTGCCATGTTATTTTTTTTAACTTCTAACACTTGTTTTTGTAGTGAACAATAATTTTGCAGTTTTTTCAGCAGTAAATCGTACTCTTGTTGTAATAATGTAATCTTATCTTGTGCTAAAGGCAATTTTGCAAGACGCGTTTGCGTTTTACTCATGAGCGTTTCGGCCTTTGCTTTTTCGATACGTTCAACAGGTGTACGCTTCAATTTATTAGCTAAACCAACAGCTGCTAAAGAGCGGATCATCCATTTTGTTGGATCGTAATGAAACCATTTAATACCGTTACGGTAGTCGCTTGCAAAAATATGGTGGAAGTTGTGATACCCCTCACCGTATGTAAATAACGCTAGAAAGCCGTTATCACGTGCCGTATTTTTTTCGGTGTATGGGCGAGAGCCCCAAATATGTGCAACTGAGTTTATAAAAAAGGTAAAGTGTTGACTCAGTACTAAGCGTAGTAAACCTGCAAGAATTAACATACCCCACACATCACCAACCAATAAACCAAGTGCTAGAGGCAAGCCTACGTTCATAGCAATCACAAGCTTTAAGTAATGTTTGTGTTGCCACATAACTATTTTATTGCGCTGTAAATCACGACAATTACTATAATCACCGTAGCTATCGCCTTGGTAGTCACGTAACATCCAGCCGATATGGCTATACCAAAAACCATTGGTAGCCGCGTAAGGGTCTTTTATTGGGTCGTCAACTTGACCGTGATGTATACGGTGATCGCTACTCCAATGCAAAGCACTGTTTTGCAGTGCAAAAGCACCGCCAAGCGCAAAAATAAATTCAACTGCAGGGTGTGCGTTATAGGTTTTATGTGCCCATAATCGGTGGTAGCCGGCAGTAATTGATAAGCCTGCATAAAACATGCAGCCTACAAAAGCAATCCAATGCGCGCTGGTAAATCCGTAGCTAATGGCGTACCAAGGTACAAGTGTGGCAGCCGCCAAAAAGGTTAGGCTAAAAAATAGGACGTTTGTCCAAATAATCGGTGGTTTATTCATAATTCTCAATCTCAGCGTACAACTGTAAGCTAAAATAGTATTTCAAACTCTCATCGTCAAGTATTAGACTGTACAATTGAGCTAATATCACTAAATATTCATATAAAATAATTCAGGGAGCTGTTGATGTCGGGTGTTAGAGCGCAACAGAAACAAAAAACACGACAGGCGTTAATTCAAGCGGCATTTAATCAGCTGAGTGCTGATCATAGTTTTTCGAATTTAAGTTTACGCGAAGTAGCACGAGAAGCCGGTATTGCCCCAACGTCTTTTTATCGTCATTTTAAAGACATGGATGAGCTAGGTTTAACCATGGTTGACGAAGCAGGCTTAACCCTTCGTCAACTAATGCGTCAAGCACGCAGACGAATAGCAAACGATGGCGGCAGTGTTATAAATACCTCAGTGGTTACTTTTATGGAGTTTATTGATAACTCAAGTAACCAATTTAGGTTGTTGCTGCGAGAACGCTCCGGGACTTCTAAAGCATTTAGAGCCGCAGTAGCGCGCGAGGTAAAACATTTTATTTTAGAGCTGGCTCATTATTTAGAAAGTGAAACTAAATGTAATGCTATGCATGCCTATATTCAGGCGGAATCTATGGTAACGCTCGTATTTAATGCGGGTGCAGAAGCGCTCGATATAGAAGGGTTGCAACGCGACGAATTGATTGAGCGCGTTATTTGGCAGCTGCGTTATATTACTCGTGGAGCCGGGCATTACGTAAGAGAAACGAGTAAAGAAGCATAGCTTAAAAAAATTGTAAAAAGTTAATATAAGCACGGTATATTGCAGTGCTTATTAATTTAAGCGTCACTAGTCATGTATTTGTTATTTTAATTCTTAATAGATGCCTTGGTTGAATTAAAAAACCTAATTGAATCGTTTTTAAATCTGTTTTGTGGAATTTTTATGCTTGCTTCCGTCGCTTTGTAATGTTAAAAATAGGCTTCACTGAACACACACACAAGAAAACAAGATGCATATTATTCGTTTAATTACACTAAAACTTAACCTCTTACTGCTATGGTCAGTGAGCGGGGATTAGTGTGTTTGCATCGAGTTGAACACTAAAAACCCCGCAATTGCGGGGTTTTTTTTATCTCGCGGCTGGGATTAATTGAAATTTGGGTAACATAGGAATGAGGGGCAGTTATGCAAGAGCAAGATAAAGTATGGATTTTTGATACCACCTTACGTGATGGTGAGCAGGCACTTAAAGCAAGCCTTACTGAAGATGATAAAATTCAATTAGCGCATACAATTAGCCGCTTGAATGTGGATGTGATGGAAGTGGGTTTTCCGGTTTCGAGCCCTGCTGATTTTCGCTCGGTGCAACGTATTGCAACCGAGGTAAAAGGTCCGATTATTTGTGGTTTAGCACGCTCTGTTGCCAAAGACATTGAAGCCTGTGGCGAAGCACTTCGCACAGCTCAGCAAAGCCGTATTCATACTTTTATTGCTACAAGCCCTTTGCACCTTGAACATAAATTACGTATGAGCCTAGACGATGCAACGGCAATGGCTGTTAAATCAATTAAATTAGCACGTAACTATACTGATGATGTTGAATTTTCGTGTGAAGATGCCGGTCGTACCCCGCATTGGGATTTATGTAAAATTGTTGAGCAGGCAATTAACGCCGGAGCTTCAACTATTAACTTGCCAGATACCGTTGGTTTTGTAACGCCAGATGAGTACGCCGCAATGATCCGCCATTTAATGAATAACGTGCCAAATATTGATAAAGCGCGTTTAAGTGTGCATTGCCACAACGATTTAGGTTTAGCAGTAGCAAACTCGGTGGCTGCAGTGCAAGCCGGTGCACGCCAAATTGAGTGTACTATCAATGGTATTGGTGAGCGGGCTGGTAACTGCTCGCTTGAAGAAGTGGCGATGATCATGAAAATGCGCAAAGACCATTTAAAAGTATACACAGATATTAAAAGTGAAGAGATTTACCGCGCATCTCGCCAAGTGGCTAAAATTTGTAATATGCCAGTACAACCAAATAAAGCGATTGTTGGCGAAAACGCATTTGCGCATAGTTCTGGCATTCACCAAGACGGTGTATTAAAAGCGCAAAATACTTATGAGATTATGTCGCCAGAAAGCGTTGGTGTGCCAAGTAACCAATTAAATATGACTTCGCGTTCGGGTCGCCATGTTATTGAACATCGCTTAGAAGAGTTAGGCTATCAAAAATCTGATTACGATATGGATGGCTTATATAAAAGCTTTATTGAGTTGGCTGACCAAAAAGGCACAGTATACGATTACGACCTTGAGGCGATGATTTACTTTAATCAAATTAACGACAAAGACGAAAAATACCAATTAGAATTTGTTAACTCAGCTTCTAACTCACAATCGGTAGCAAGCTCTACGATTGGAATGCGAATTGATGGCGAAGCTAAACAAGAAGCCGCGACAGGTAATGGCCCAGTTGAAGCTTCGTTTGCAGCCATTGAGCGCTTAACCGGTATGAGCGTTGAAATGATTGAATATAACTTAGAAGCGACAGGCCAAGGTGCAAGCTCATTAGGCCAAGTAAATATTATAGCTAAATACGATGGCCGACCTTACCACGGTGCGGGCATTGCAGCGGATGTGGTTGAAGCGTCGGTACGCGCCATGATCCGTGTTTATAACTTAATTTATCGTGCACAAAAAGTGTCTGATTTAAAACAACAAAGGAAAGCAGGATGAGTAAAACAAACTACAGCGTTGCCGTATTAGCTGGCGACGGTATTGGTCCAGAAGTGATGGCAGCAGCAGAGCAAGTGCTTGATGCTGTAAGCAATAAGTTTGGTTTTACCCTGAACCGTCAGCATCATGCTATTGGTGGCGCAGCTATTGACGAATTTGGTGAAGCATTACCACCAAAAACGCTAAGCGCGTGTGAAAACGCCGATGCTATTTTATTTGGCTCAGTTGGTGGCCCTAAATGGGAAAACCTACCACCAAACGAGCAGCCTGAGCGCGCATCGTTATTGCCGCTTCGTAAGCACTTTGGTTTGTTTTGTAACCTGCGCCCTGCACAGTTATTACCTGCATTAAGTGCAGCGTCACCACTTCGCGCTGATATTAGCGAAAAAGGTTTTGATATTTTATGTGTGCGCGAGCTAACCGGCGGCATTTATTTTGGCGAAAAAGGCCGTAGCGGCGAAGGCGCTGAAGAAGCTGCTTTTGATACGCAAACATACTCGCGTAAAGAAATTGAACGTATTGCTCGTTTTGCTTTTGAAGCTGCAAAATTACGTAGTAACCATGTTACCTCTGTTGATAAAGCAAACGTACTTGCATCAAGCGTACTATGGCGCGAAGTAGTCACCGAAGTAAGCAAAGACTACCCAGAAGTAAGCCTAGATTACATTTACGTAGATAACGCCGCTATGCAGTTAGTTAAACAGCCTAGCCAATTTGACGTACTACTTTGCGATAACTTATTTGGCGATATTTTGTCAGATGAGTGCGCCATGATCACAGGCTCTATGGGTTTATTACCTTCGGCAAGCTTGAATCAATCGGGTTTTGGATTGTACGAGCCAGCAGGCGGTTCAGCACCAGATATTGCAGGTAAAGGCGTTGCAAACCCAATAGCACAAATTTTAAGTGCCGCATTAATGTTACGTTACTCGCTAGGGCAAGACGAAGCTGCGCGCACCATTGAAAAAGCAGTAGCAGAAGCTGTAGAAGCAGGTGTAGGCACGCCAGATATATATCCAAATGCCGGTTACAGCACAAGCGATGTGGCAGCCGCTATCGTTTCACGCATTTAATAACATATTAAAGTTGCAGCACCGTTATGCTGCAACTCAAACAGATTAGGGAATTAGCAAGTGGCCCAAACGTTATACGACAAAATTTGGCAAGCACATACCGTTGCCAGCATAAATGAGCAAACCGACTTACTTTATATTGACCGCCATTTAGTGCATGAAGTTACTTCTCCGCAGGCTTTTGCAGGTCTACGTGAAAAAAACCGTACTGTACGTTGCCCAGAAAAAACCTTTGCAACGATGGATCATAACGTATCGACTAAGAGCCGATCACTTGATGCCGCAAGCGAAGTATCTAAAAATCAATTAATGGCGCTTGATAAAAACTGTAAAGAGTTTGGTATTGTACTTTACGATTTAAACTCAATTAACCAAGGCATTGTGCACGTAATGGGCCCAGAGCAAGGTATTACTTTGCCAGGCACAACCATTGTATGTGGCGATAGCCATACTTCTACGCATGGTGCGTTTGGCGCATTAGCGCATGGTATTGGTACGTCTGAGGTTGAGCACGTATTAGCAACGCAAACGCTACAGCAAAAAAAGGCGAAATCGTTAAAAATTCAAATTAACGGTGTATTGCGTCCAACAGTTACGGCTAAAGATTTAATTATGGCGGTAATTGGCAAGTTAGGTACTGCTGGTGGCACAGGCTATGTAGCAGAGTTTTGTGGTGCAGGCATTGAAGCGCTTTCAATGGAAGCCCGTATGACGCTATGTAATATGAGCATAGAAATGGGTGCAAAAGCGGGTTTAATTGCATCTGACCAAATTACTTATGATTATTTAAAAGGTCGTCCGTTTGCACCTAAAGGCGCAGATTTTGATGCAGCCGTTGAATATTGGGAAACCTTAAAAACAGACGAAGGCGCACACTTTGATTTAGTTGTTGAGCTAAATGCTGACGACATTCAGCCACAAATTACCTGGGGCACAAGCCCAGAGCAAGTAATTGGCGTTGATGAGTACATACCCGATCCAGATAAAGAGCCAGATTTAATTAAAGCCGATGCCATTCGCAGCGCACTTAAATACATGGGCTTAAAAGCGGGCGATAAATTATCAAGCGCAAAAGTAGACACGGTATTTATTGGCTCATGTACTAATAGCCGTATTGAAGACTTACGCGCAGCTGCAAAAATTGTTGAAGGCAAGCAAGTTGTAGCCGGCATAGAGGCGTTAATTGTACCGGGCTCTGGCTTAGTTAAAAAACAAGCTGAAGACGAAGGCTTAGCCGATATTTTTAAAGCGGCAGGTTTTGAATGGCGCGAGCCAGGCTGTTCAATGTGCTTAGCAATGAACGACGACCGCTTAGAAGCGGGCAAACGCTGTGCATCTACGTCTAATCGTAATTTTGAAGGTCGCCAAGGTCGTGGCGGGCGTACCCATTTAGTTAGTCCTGCAATGGCGGCAGCCGCTGCAATACATGGTCACTTTGTTGATATTAGAGGAGAAGCATAATGAGCGTATTTTTTAGTGGCTTAATGGCTCCACTTGATAAAAACAATGTAGATACTGACCAAATTATTCCTAAGCAGTTTTTAACATCAACTAGCCGCGAAGGTTTTGATGCTGCCTTGTTTTATGATTGGCGTTACCTAGATAACGGTGAGCCAAACCCTGACTTTATTTTAAATCGCCCATGCTATCAAGGCGCGCAAATATTATTAACGCGCGACAACTTTGGTTGTGGCTCATCTCGTGAGCATGCTCCTTGGGCGCTTAAACAATATGGTTTTGAAGTTATTTTAGCTGAAAGCTTTGCTGATATTTTCTTTAATAACTGTGGTAATAACCAAATGTTAGCCATTGCGTTACCTGCCGACACGCTTGAGCAATTGTTTGTACTTAGCGAGCAGCACGACGATATTAACATTGAAATCGACCTTGAAAATCAAACATTAACAAGCAGTAAGTTTGCGCCAATTAGTTTTGATATTCGTAAAGACGTAAAAGAGCGCCTATTAAGTGGCTTAGATTTTATTGGTGTAACCGAAACACTAAACCCACAGATTGATGCGTTTGAAAAACAACTAGCAGCTGAGCGTTCTTGGCAGTAATTACTTAACCGTGTGTATTAAGAATCACGTATTAAAAAGCACGGCAATTGCCGTGCTTTTTGTGGGTAAATATTAGATGTGGTAGCTAAAGGTTAATGCCTAAAGTCAGCCATTAACGCCGGTATACCAGGTAACATGCCTACAATTGCCATTACAGTGGTAAGTAACACAAACATAATAAGTGGAATCACCCAGCGGCTCATTTTAGTTAGCTCTGCGCTGCGCTCTTTACAGCCAATAAGCCCTAGGTTATCAAGTAACATAGTAAGCGACCAACCAAAAGCCGGATTAACTAAGGTTGAGGCAAATACCACAATAGCGGCTGATTGCGTTGTTTTGCCTTCGCGCGTCATTTCCATGCCAGCTTCAAGTAGCGGAATAAACACACCTACAATAAGCGCTACACAAAGCACAGGTTGCCAAATGGCTAAATCCATTGGGTAACCCCATAAGCCAGCAATAATACAAAATACGGCTGTTAAAATGGCGCCAGCCGGAATAGGGCGTTTAGCAATAGCAGCAGGTACAATGTAAGTTCCCCACGATGAGGTAAAGTTAGCACCACCGGCAAGTGAGCCAAATGTTTGTCTAACCGATGCGCTCAGCATGGTGTCGTCGATATTCATTTGTACTTTTTCAGTACGTTGCGGATAGCTTATTTTTTGAAATACTTGATGACCTAAAAAATCTGGTGACCACATAGCAACGGCGAGCACTGCAAATGGTAGTACAACCACAAAGCTTTCAAGCGTTGGCAGGCCAAGCATCCAACCCGTGTTTTCGCCCCACCAGTAAGCTGGGTTCATATTTGGTAAACCCGGAGCAGTATGAAACTCAAACGGTGCACCTAAAGCAAAGGCAACCACGCCACCAATAAGGCAGCTTAACGGCACAGCTAACCAGCGCTTTTTAAAGTGCTCTAATAGCGCATACAATAAAATGGTGGCTAAAATAACAATAAACGCAATATGCGCCATATCAATGGCCTCAGCCCAGGCAAACAGCTTTTTAACCTGCGAAATAGTACCAATAAAGCCTAAATAAATGAGCAGCCCGCCACATACACCTTTACTGGTTAGGCGCGCGAGCATACTTCCTCCCTTGGTTATGGCC
Source organism: Pseudoalteromonas sp. Z9A6 (assembly GCF_011378805.1). Classification (NCBI taxonomy): domain Bacteria; kingdom Pseudomonadati; phylum Pseudomonadota; class Gammaproteobacteria; order Alteromonadales; family Pseudoalteromonadaceae; genus Pseudoalteromonas; species Pseudoalteromonas sp. Z9A6. Next base: position 66,995 of record NZ_WTKZ01000015.1, on the reverse strand, counting down.
AAAATAAAGCCAAAGGCACCAATGAGTAAGCCAAACGCCATAGGGTGGCCGCCAGCTGCAACAACAATAGGAATTAACGGAATAAGCGGGCCGTGAGTACCAGCTAAGTTGGCTGTTGGTAAAATAAAGCCTGAGAATAAGATGATAAAAATAGAGACAATGAGTAATTCGTAGCGCACATTTTCTAAAACAAACGCATCGCTTAAACCAAGAGGTGCTGCAAATGTTGCCGCAATAGCCCCCACCATAACGACTTTACCAATAGTGCCCGCCATTGCAGGAATGGTGTCTTCAAATTCAAATCGGTAATCTCTAAACGGTAAATTAGGACGCCAGCGCTTAGGCTGCATAATTTGTAATTCATGTTCGAGATACTCGTCGCGATTATTAAACTCTGAACTCGGCTTGTGAAGTTGCTCGTAGCTTTGAGCATTCTTGTGCGTGTTTGATGGTGCATCACCGGGTGGTGTAGTTTGCATGCGTTCTCCTGCAACATTGTTGCTTAATCAAATAAATACGGCTTTTGTTAAAGCAAATGAATATTGAGCATGCAGGGTAAATCAGCTTTTAGGCTGGGATGTATAGGCAAAAGGTCGTGCATGGTTGTTTTTAATACAGTTAATCTGACAATCAGCTTTACGTTAAAAATTATAAAACTACACAAACTGATTTAAAGTTATTATAAATCAATGGCTTGATTTTATTTTTAAAGAGTTTGATCTCTGTTTATAGCGGGAAATAGTGTTAATGGCAGGTTATTATCCTTTAGTCTTAGTGGTTGTAAAAGCCGCTTTGTTTGAAAAGCTTATTGGTAGCAGCCGTTAATTTCGTTTTATTTGTGGTGAAATAATACTTCTGTTACTTTCGGATTGTTAATAACAACAATAAAGAATAGAGATGCAACTCAACTCCCCTAAATCAATTGGTATTTTACTTGGTACGCTTTACGGCATATTTATGCGACTGTTTGTAGAGCTAGTCAATGCTTACAATTTAGGTAGCTTAGTCTCTATATCATTTATGTTTTTAGTGCCCGTTGCAATTGGCTATATTCGTATTCACTTTGAGTACAATGAATCAAAAACATTAACTAAAAGGCAAATGGTCACGATTGCTTGGCAGCCTATTTTTGTTTTTTTATTTGTAAGTGTAATTACTTTGCTTGAAGGCAGTATTTGTGTGGCTATGGCTTTGCCTGCTTTTATGTTTTTTGCCAGCATTGGTGGATTACTTGCGGGTTTTGTTAGAAAGCGTGAAATAAAAAAAGCGAATAGTTCTTTATTATCAATCGCGTTGTTACCTATATTGCTCTCACCTATTGAAGTTAATTTTTTAAATTTATCAAAAACATACGAAGTAACAAATTCAATAACTATTAACGCGCCCATCAATGTTGTGTGGCAACAGTTAGCTAATGTGAGTGATATAAAACCACAGGAAGTGCCTTTTTCACTCACTCAATTAATTGGTGTACCAAAGCCATTAAAGGCAAGTATGAATGCTAGCGGTATAGGCGCTGTTCGCACAAGTACTTGGCAAAAAGGCGTTGTGTTTAAAGAAGTAATAACCGACTGGCAACCAAATAAACAGATGCATTATAGATTTGATATAGACCCAGATGCTATTCCCGATGACGCACTCGATAAACACGTAAAACTTGGCGGTGAATACTTTTCTCCACTTTACGGTGGTTATCAGCTAAGTGAAGAAAAAAGCGGCAATACAATTTTAACGTTAAAAACGACCGTGCAAGACAATACAAATTTTGGTATTTATTCACGAATATGGGGAGAGGTGATATTTCAAGATTTCCATCATTCACTTTTAACGTTGATGAAAAACAGAGCTGAAAAGTCACTTATCGCAACTGTTTCTTATAATTAGCTTAAATCATCATATTTTTAAAAAATATTACACGCTAAAAGATAAAGCCTTTGCATTTGCAAAGGCTTTTGTTTTAACTGCTAACTTTTACCAAATCATTTCCACAAATTCAGGGTGGTCGATATACGGGTTACGATTACCTTGAAATTCAAAGGCTGCTTGGTTACGGTCAAGTTCCATTTGGCTTACAGGATCGCTGTTATGCCAGTCAAGCAGCATGGCTACAACCCAGCTTTCAAACACTTGGTTGCTTGAACCATTAAGCACTGCATTACTTGAGGTCGTTTTGGTTTGCCAAGTGCCTATTACATTTTCGTAGCGCGTTGCCATGTAAAAATAAGCACGTGCAAAGTCACCTTTAAATTCGTCAATTGGCTCAAATACAGTACCTGAGTAATTTAATGAACTTGCGGCAGAACCTAATTTACTTCCGTTGGTTGATGTAAATGAAGCGCTTGCTACTTCACCAAATGGGAAATTACTACGTTTTGAGTTTACATAACCGTCGGTTGCGTAAATATGATGCACATCTGAGTTCATTGGCTCAATAGTGCCGCCAAACCAGCTTTTAGGAAATGAATGCTCACGGTTGTAACAGCCGCCTTCTCCACTATAGTTACCACATTGGTCACTCACCGCAGTATAATTGTAGCTATCTGAGCCGTTTGGTTTCTCGCTATACATATCTAAAATGCTGTTATCGTTTTCAAAGTATTTATCACGTGCAGATGAGTCGTAAAAATTCCAAATAGCCGAGTAACCCTGTGCATTATGATCTTTAATAATATTATAAAGCTCAGTTTTTAGTGCATAACCTGATAACCCTTGAGCAGTAACATAGTAGCCAGTGGGTGTCGGGTTGGTCCCGCCGCCATCACCAGAGCCACTACCTAAAGTAAATGCCGTGCTGTCTGTATTATTAAAACTTGCACCGCTAGCAAGTGTGGTAGAGCCTTGCTTAAGCGCATAGTTGCCATTACCTGTTGAACAACACATGCCATCGCCGTAGCTGTCGCTAATAACAAGTGTGTAAGTACCATCAGTTAGGCATATTTGCTCATCATACTGAGTGTTTGATGCGTAACCACTGCCGTTAGCAACAGCGCTACCTTGATTGTTATTAACGGCCCAGCTAGTTTCGCTACCGTAATTATCGGTGTTAAGCGTTAAGGTAAGGCTATTGTCGGTGCAACTTGTTGATGCGTTGCCATCAGTATTTGGTAAAAAGTTATCTACGTATACGGTTTCGCTGCCATCAAATCCACTTACATCGTAAAACCTAAGCCCAATACTAATTGTTTTATCACTGCTTGCTGTATAGCTATGGCTAATTGTTTGCCATTGGTTAGTTTGTGCTTGATTTGAATAGCCTTGATAGCCATCTACATATAAGCGCGCTTTAATTTTACCTTCGGTGTGGTAAACATCAGCCGAAAAGTTATAGGTTTTACCAGCTTCTACAGCAACCTGTTGTAGTAAATCAGTGTTACTTTGCGATCCTGTTGTTACATTGACAGCAGCAGAGCTACTACCGCTTTTAACTGTACTAGTTGAGCGCGTTAAGCTGATTCCGCTATCAATAGTGCTCCAAGAGCTAGGTGAATTACCTGACCATTGTTCAAATCCGCCATTAGCTACATTGGCCATTACAGGTAATGAGCCAAGTAACAAAGCGGTACTAAGTAGTTTATTTTTATATTTCCCGTGTAACATAGTTGTTCCTATTTTTATTTTGAATGAAGAATATACCCTACATTAGTTAGGTTGCAAAATTGTTAATTTAAAGTGCAGTAAAAAGCAATAATAAGTCTTTAATCTGTTTTTGAAGGTATTTTTATAAATTAATAACTAAATGGAATATCAAAGCAGATTCTATTCTTTTTTTATCTATGCTGAGCCCGTTATCCTACTAACTTAGAAAACCTCAACAGATACGCTCTGGATGAGGTAAAACTCATTTTTAACAATACACAAAGTGTGTTGTGTTTAATTTTCAGGGTTATGGGGAATCGATTCATGTTGTTAGGTCAACTAAATGCTGCGGCAAGCCCGCTATCGCAAGATCAAGTACAAAAGCTGCAAGGTTTAGTGGCTGAACTTAATCCAATTCAACAAGCGTGGGTAAGTGGTTACTTAGCTGCAAATGCTAATTCGGCTGCGTTAGGTGCTCCTACGGCAGGCGTACCGGCTGCGGGTGATGCAGCAGCGCTAACTATTTTATATGGTTCGCAAACAGGTAACGCAAAAGGTGTAGCTACCAAAATGAAAGAGCAGGCTGAGTCGCGAGGCTTAGCAGTTAAGCTTGTTAGCATGTCAGATTACAAACCAACAGCCCTGAAAAAAGAAAAGTTTTTAACTATCGTTGTATCTACTTACGGCGAAGGTGAGCCACCAGAAGACGCAGAAACACTCCACGAATTTTTAGCCACTAAAAAAGCGCCAAAACTAGACGATGTAAAAATAGCGGTTATTGGCTTAGGTGATTCTAGCTATGAGTTTTTCTGCCAGACAGCAAAAGATTTTGAAGAGCGTTTAAATAAACTCGGTGCACAAACTATCTATCAACGTGCTGATTTAGATGTAGATTACGAAGATGAAGCCGCTACGTGGATCGCCGGTGCAGTTGATGCATTTGAACCTGATTTAAAAGCGCAGCAAGAGGCCGCTGGTGGTCAAGTTGTATCAATGCCATTTGGCGCTCCTCCCGCTGCAGCAAGCCAATATACAAAACAAAATCCATTTGAAGCAGAGCTATTAACTGTTCAAAAAATTACCGGTCGCGACTCGACTAAAGATGTACGCCACGTTGAAATTTCGCTTGAAGGTTCTGACATTACTTACACGCCAGGTGATTCATTAGGTGTGTACTTTTTAAATGACGATGTATTAGTTGATGAAGTACTTACACTTACTCAAATAGATGCAACAAGCATTGTAAAAGTAGGTGATGAAGAGCTAAGCGTACGCGATGCACTTATTGAAAAACTAGAGCTGACTCAGTCGTACCCAGGTTTTGTAGAAAAATACGCAACAGCAACAGGTACGCCTGAATTATTAAAGCTTGTAGAAGATAAAGCTGCAATGCGTGCGTATATTGAACCTCGCCAAATATTTGATGTGATTCGCCAAAATCCAGCAAAAATTGATGCGCAAACATTAGTAGATTGCCTACGTAAACTACAAGCTCGTTTGTACTCAATTGCATCTAGCCAAGCTGAGGTTGAAGACGAAGTACACTTAACACTAGGTCTAGTGCAGTTTGATGCATTTGATAGCGAGCATTTAGGTGGCTGTACTGGTTACTTAACTCGTCGTGCAGAAGAAGGTTGTAAAGTTAAAGTATTTAGCGAACACAACGACAATTTCCGCCTACCAACTAACGATGATACACCGGTGATTATGGTTGGTCCTGGTACGGGTATTGCGCCGTTCCGTGCATTTTTACAAGAGCGTGATTCGCGTCAAGCACAAGGCAAAAACTGGTTGTTCTTTGGTAACCCACATTTCACTCAAGACTTTTTATACCAAGTAGAAATACAGGGTTATTTAAAATCGGGTTTACTTAACAAAGTAGATGTTGCATTTAGCCGTGACCAAGCAAAAAAAGTATACGTACAAGACAAATTACGCAGTAACAGTAAAGACGTGTTTGAGTGGTTAGAAGCCGGCGCTCACTTTTATATTTGTGGCGATGCAAATCGCATGGCAAAAGATGTACACAACGCCTTACTTGATATCGTTAAAGAAAACACAGGCAAGAGCAATGAAGACGCAGAGCAATATTTAAAAGATTTGCGTAGCGCAAACCGCTATCAGAAAGACGTGTATTAATCACGTTTCTTATTTTATTTAACAGCTAGCAGCCGTCACTGTAACAAATTTAGGATTTAAAATGAGCGAACAAGATAAAAACGTAAAACTTTCTGATAACGAACGTTTGAAAAGAGAAAGCAACTTTTTACGTGGCACCATAGAGCAAGACTTAAAAGACGAAATTACCGGTGGTTTTACTGCCGATAACTTTCAGTTAATACGTTTTCATGGCATGTACCAACAAGATGACCGCGATATACGTGGTGAGCGCGCTAAGCAAAAGCTAGAGCCGCTACATAATGTAATGTTACGTGCACGTATGCCTGGCGGTATTATTAAGCCAGAGCAGTGGTTAGCAATTGATAAGTTTGCTGATGAAAAAACAAGCTACGGCAGCATTCGTTTAACTACGCGTCAAACGTTTCAGTTTCATGGTGTATTAAAGCCGAATATTAAAGGCATGCACCAAATGCTTAACAGCGTAGGTATAGACTCTATTGCAACTGCGGGCGATGTTAACCGTAACGTGCTTTGTACTACTAACCCTGTTGAGTCTGAGTTACACCAAGAAGCTTACGACTGGGCTGCAAAAATTTCTGAACATTTATTACCAAAAACGAAAGCGTATGCTGAAATTTGGCTAAATGGCGAAAAGGCAGAAACCACAGAAGAGCCAATTTTAGGATCTAACTACTTACCGCGTAAATTTAAAACAACGGTAACCATTCCGCCTAATAACGAAGTTGATGTGCATGCGAATGACTTAAACTTTGTGGCAATTGCTGATAACGGCAAGCTTGTTGGCTTTAACGTACTTGTTGGTGGTGGCCTTGCCATGACTCACGGTGATACGGCTACGTATCCGCGTAAGGCTGATGACTTTGGCTTTATTACGCTCGAAGATACCTTAAAAATTGCAGAGCATGTTGTATCTGTGCAGCGCGATTGGGGTAATCGTTCAAACCGTAAAAATGCAAAAACTAAATACACATTAGACCGTGTTGGCGTTGATGTATTTAAAGCAGAAGTAGAAAAACGCTCAGGCGTTACATTTGCACCAAGCCGCCCATTTGAGTTTACTCATCGTGGCGATCGTATTGGTTGGGTTGAAGGCATTGATGGTAAGCACCACTTAACGCTATTTATTCAAAGTGGTCGTATTTTAGACTACCCAGGCAAGCCGCTTAAAACAGGTTGTCGTAAAATCGCAGAAGTTCACCAAGGTGACATGCGTATGACGGCAAACCAAAACTTAATTATTGCTGGCGTACCTGCAGATCAAAAAGCCGTGATTGAAGAAATTGCTCGTAGTCATGGCCTGATTGACGACAAAGATTCGCAGCAGCGTAAAAATTCTATGGCGTGTGTTTCACTGCCAACGTGCCCACTTGCAATGGCCGAAGCAGAGCGTTACTTACCAAGCCTAGTAGAAAAAACTGAAGCATTACTTGCCAAGCACGGTATACCAGATGACAGCATTATTATGCGCGTTGTAGGTTGCCCTAACGGTTGTGGCCGCGCAATGCTTGCAGAAGCTGGTTTAGTGGGTAAAGGGCCAGGTAAGTACAACGTTTACCTAGGTGGTAATTTAGAAGGTACACGTATTCCTAAATTGTACCTTGAGAACGTAGGCGAAGACGTTTACCTAGAAGCATTCGATAAGCTCATTGGGCAATGGGCAAAAGAGCGCAATGACGGTGAGTGTTTTGGTGACTTTGTTATACGCAAAGGCATAGTTGCTGAAGTAAAAGTATCAGTAACCGATTTTCACGCTTAATTAAATACCAGCGCCAAAGCGCTGGTGAGGTTTGGAATTTACCATGAGTGAATTTAAAAACATTTTACAGCTAGATAAACAAAGCCAAGCGGCTATGTTAGCTGATGCTAATGGTTTGCTAGCGAATATGAGCGCAGAACAGCGTGTTGCATGGGCGCTTGATAACTTGCCTAATACGGCTTTTTTATCATCTAGCTTTGGTATTCAAGCGGCAGTAATGCTGCATTTAATGACCTCACAACGTCCAGATATTCCCGTTGTATTAACCGATACAGGCTATTTATTTCCTGAAACGTATCAGTTTATTGAACAAATGAGTGAGCGTCTATCACTAAACTTAAAGGTGTATAGAGCGCAGCTAAGTCCAGCATGGCAAGAAGCTAAGTTTGGCAAGTTGTGGGAGCAAGGCGAGGACGGCATTAAGCAATATAACCAGCTTAATAAAGTTGAGCCGATGACCCGCGCACTTAAAGAGATAGAAGCGGGCACGTGGTTTAGTGGTTTGCGTCGCGATCAATCATCTACACGTGCTGATAAACAGTTTGTAGAAATAAGCCGTGGTACCGTTAAAGTGTACCCGATTATTGAATGGTCTAACCGCGACGTGTATCAGTACCTGACTAAGCATGATTTACCTTACCACCCATTATGGGAACAAGGTTATGTGTCGATGGGTGACGTACATACAACACGTAAGTTAGAACCAGGAATGACAGAGGAAGAAACTCGCTTTTTTGGTTTAAACCGAGAATGTGGACTACACATGGATGGTGACGGTATTTAACGTCACTACGATGCAGTTAAATCGCAAATAAATACGCAGCTTCGGCTGCGTTTTTATTTTCTTTTATTCGGGTAGAAAAAATTGCCTAATTAAGTATTTTTTATTAGACTCAAGGCATTAAAGGATTAATTAAAGCAGGAACGCTATGAAATACTTTACCTACTTAGCTATATCAATCATGGCTATTGCAGTCATCTCTTTGTTTTATTTAAAAAAGCCTGATGGTCAAACATGGCTTTCTGCATCATCAATTAGCAATGAATCTCAGCAAATTAAAGAAAAAATGGTCGCGCTATCTAGCAATACTTTGGACCAAGCAGTGCTGGGCGTTAAGCAAGCTGGCGATAAAATTGCGAGCAGTATTTCTGATGAACCAATTGCTACAAATGCCACCTCAAGTGGTAAAATTTTTAAGTGGCAAGACGAAACAGGCCAATGGCACTTTTCTGATACACCTAACCCACATGCAAAAAGTATTGAAGTAAAACTCGATCCTAAAGATATTACTGTTATTGCTGCAGAAGACACGTCTATTTTAAATACCTCTTCAACTCCAAACACAATGTCGGCTGCACCAGAGGGGATCAGTATTTTGAACCCAGATTCGGTTAAAAAGCTATTTAATGACGCCGAAAATGTAAAAGACAAACTAGAAAAACGTAATAAAGAAATTAATAATTTAAGTGCACTTTAATTATTTAGAGTGAGTGCTTTTATTGTTTTTTAAATAACGTTTTTCGGCTTCCATCAATAATACTGTTAAATATATTTTAGTGGGAAGCGACAGCAGCACGCCTACAGCAATGCATGCCGCCGCTATAATTATTCCTTTAATACCATGATTAACAGTGAAGTAGTTCGATACAATTAACGTATGGCCAGTCACGATAAGGCACAACCCAAGCACTATTGATGTTTTAAGCAGTCTAATTATCATTGTTGGCGACATAGTTACCTCACTAAGAGTAGCCCTAGGGCCTGTTTATCTTTCGAGGTTAAATTTGCAGCAGTGTGTTTGGTATTTAGGCAAGGCAGAGCCTATGTAGTGTGGTTATTCCCCATGAATAGGCGTTAACGTGGAATAAATGCCAAGCATGCGCTGCCCGAAGGGTTCTGCCTAGGGGCTATTTACTCTTTGTTGCCTACATGGATGTAGGTAAGGGGCGTGAGCAGGACGCGGAAGCTTTGCTCGGTTTTTACTTAGCCCACTAGGTTACAAACCTCACGCCGCGATTAAATAGCCCTAGGTTGAACAAATTTTAATCCTGAAAGGTCAACAGGCCCTAGTGTAGGCACGCTTTAAATGCTTAGCATTGATTTAAGACAACAAACAGCAAATATAAAAAAGCCCAGCTTATTACTAAGCTGGGCTTTTAGATGTATTAACTACTGTCTTTGTTAGTCGAGCATATTACGCAGTACATATTGTAAAATGCCGCCGTGTTTATAGTAATCCCACTCTTTAGGGGTATCAATACGTACGTCTGCACTCAAGGTTACTTTTTTACCTTCGGCATTTGTAGCAATAACGGTAACTTCATCGGTTTTATCGTACAGGCCATCAATATCAAATTGTTCTTGCCCTGTTAACCCGTGTGACTCGTAGCTTTCACCTTCTTTAAATTGCAGAGGTAATACACCCATACCAATTAAGTTAGAGCGATGAATACGTTCATAGCTTTGTGCTACAACGGCTTTAACGCCTAATAAAAGTGAACCTTTAGCAGCCCAGTCACGAGATGAACCCGTGCCATATTCTTTGCCCGCTAAAATAATGAGTGGAGTATTATTTTTTTGATACTCCATTGCTGCATCATAAATGCTCTCTAGCGTATCGCCGGGTTGAGTACGTGTTACGCCGCCCTCAGTACCAGGAGCTAGTAAGTTTTTAAGGCGCACATTAGCGAACGTTCCTCGCATCATTACTTCGTGATTACCACGGCGTGAGCCGTACGAGTTAAATTGCGCTTTATCTACACCTTTCTCTTGCAAGTATAAACCTGCTGGCGCTTCTGCTTTAATAGCACCCGCTGGAGAAATATGGTCAGTGGTTACTGAATCTCCAAGTTTAGCTAAACAACGTGCACCTTCAATAGAAGGAATGCCCGGTGGTTCTACTTTCATACCATCAAAAAAGGGTGCTTTTTTAATGTAGGTAGATGCATCATCCCAATCGTAAAGTTTGCCATCCGGTATTTTAATTTGCTGCCAACGGCTATCGCCTTCGTAAACGTTAGCGTAGCTTTTTTCAAACATTTCTTTAGTTACGGTTTCTTTAACTAAGTCACTTACTTCTTTAACGCTTGGCCAAATGTTTTTAAGGTAAATATCGTTACCGTTAGCATCTTGAGCAAGGGGTTCGTTGTATACGTCAATATCGGTTCTACCTGCAATGGCATAAGCTACGACAAGCGGAGGAGAGGCTAAAAAGTTCATTTTAACATCTTGGTGAATACGCCCTTCAAAGTTACGGTTACCCGATAAAATAGAGCTCACTACTAATTTATGTTTTTGAATCGCGTCTGATATTTCAGTTGCAAGTGGCCCTGAATTACCAATACACGTAGTACAGCCGTAGCCAACTAAGTTAAAGCCTAGGCTTTCTAGGTCATCCATCAGGCCTGCTTTTTCTAGGTAGTCGGTAACTACTTTTGAGCCTGGAGCAAGTGATGTTTTAACCCAAGGTTTTACATTAATGCCTAACTGTTTCGCTTTTTTAGCAACCAAACCAGCAGCTAAAATAACACTTGGATTAGAGGTGTTGGTACAGCTGGTAATTGCGGCAATAACACAAGCGCCATCGTTTAGCTCAAACTCTTGGCCTTTAAATTTAACCTTAGCGGCACCCATAAACTGCGCTTCGTTAACTGGCTCATCTGGATTTGTTGTCGGTCCTTCACTCTCAATACGAGCTTGTTCTTCATCGCTTTTATCACGACGAGCCATACGTTCGTCTTGGAAGCCTTTTAAATGATCGCCAATAACTTTGCCAGCTTCGTTTAAGGCAATTCTATCTTGTGGGCGTTTAGGGCCTGCAAGGCTTGGTACAACGTCATCTAATTTAAGCTCAAGTGTATCGGTATAATTAGCTTCGTCGCCATCGTTACGCCATAAGCCTTGATGCTTAGCGTAATCTTCAATTACTTTTAAGTGTTTTTCGTCGCGGTTTGTTAAGCGAAGGTAGTTAATGGTCTCATCATCAATTGGAAAAATACCACACGTAGCGCCGTATTCTGGTGCCATATTGGCTATGGTTGCTCTATCAGCAAGTGGTAGGTCGGCAAGGCCGTCACCATAAAATTCTACAAATTTACCCACTACGCCATGATTACGCAGTATTTCGGTTACTGTTAACACTAAATCGGTTGCGGTAGTACCTTCAGGTAAACGTCCGCTTAGCTTCATACCTACTACTTGTGGAATGAGTAAGCTAATTGGCTGACCAAGCATGGCTGCTTCAGCTTCAATGCCGCCTACACCCCAGCCAAGCACACCTAAGCCATTAATCATGGTGGTGTGAGAGTCAGTCCCTACAAGCGTATCTGGGTAAGCGAATTTTTTTCCGTCGCGCTCTTCATTAAAAACAACGCGCGCTAAGTATTCTAGGTTTACTTGGTGAACAATGCCGGTTGCTGGTGGCACTACTTTTAAATTATCAAAAGCGGTTTGTCCCCAACGTAAAAATTCATAACGTTCTTTATTTCGGTCGTACTCAAGTTTTGCATTTAAATCAAATGCACCATCATTTCCGTAGCCATCTACTTGTACCGAATGGTCAATCACAAGTTCAGCAGGCGATAACGGGTTTATTTTTGCAGGATCTCCACCTAGCTTTTCCATTGCGTCACGCATCGCGGCTAAATCTACAATAGCGGGTACGCCGGTAAAATCTTGCATAACAACACGGGCGGGAGTAAAGGCAACTTCAGATGCAGGCTTTGCTTGAGGATCCCAATTAAGAAGGGCTTGAATGTCTTGTTCTTTTATATTTACGCCATCTTCGTTACGAAGAAGGTTTTCAAGTAGTACTTTTAAGGAAAAGGGCAATCGTTTCGCTTTGTCGCCAAGTCCTTTTAGAGAATGAATATGATATTGCTCACCATTTATTGTGAGCTGATGTTGGGTATCGAAACTATTATTCATTATTTGCCCCTTTATGAATTATAAAAATGTTTTGAAGAGTGACCTCTGTAGTGTTCGAGTTGCAAAGTACATACCAGTGTAAAAAATCGCGTTTAGAGAACGAATTTTATACAGTTATTATAGTAGAGATGATGCTGAAAAATTTAATTTCAAGAGATGATTTAAAAGAAGAGATAGGGTCAAAAGTTATTTCGACCCTTATTAATTACTGTAACCAACCTTGTTGCTTACCTTTAATACTCAAGCAAAGTAAAGCGATGGCAATAATGATTACAAAAATAGGCATAAATACCGCACTTGCGCCAAGTAGCTCAATACTATTTATGACCACAAAATTATAATATTGCTGAATTAAAATAGCGCCGAGCGATAGCGCAAAAGTAGGTGTTGCCAGCGCGTTTTTAGCAAGTAAAAACAGACAACCCAAAGTGCTTCCAAATACAGCTACAGCAAATGCAATGGTTGACCAAAGAGGGATGTCAGAGTAGGCAGCTTGTTGATCTAAAGGAAGTTTACCTATCATTTCGGGTGTCATCATCATGTGCATAGCAAATGCAATAACGCCAAGTAAGTTCCATACGAGTGCCGCCCATACAACGGGTTTAAACCAATTTTTAGGTGTGTTTACAGACATTTTATAACCTTGTTTTTATTATTAATTAGGTTATTAAAGAGTAAAAAGGCCAACTATACAAGTTGGCCTTTTTATATAAAAAGAGTGCTTTTAAATGCTTAACCAAATGAAATAGGACGACGACCTGTTTTATCATCTACTTTTGGTTTTTTAGTTCGCTTACGCTTACTTTTAGCTGGTTGATTTGTTGGTTGTGGTGCAGCTTGCTTTGACTCTGCTTGAGTTTGTACCGCAGGTTTTTCTGCAGGGATTGCATCTTCACTTAGTGAGAGTTTAAAAAACTCACCATCAAACTCTAGTACATCACCACTGTATAATTTTTTCCGTTTAATTGTACAAATTTCATGGTTAACACCCACATAGCCTTCAGTAATTAGGTTTTTAGCTTGGCCGCCACCTTCAACTAAGTTTAGTACTTTTAATAATTTACAGAGCTCAATCGGCTCTTCTTCTAATTCTATTTCTATGTATTCTTCGTTCATATTTGCTCTCGGTGGGGGTAACGCACAAGCTGTAGTATAAAGGCTTGCAGCTACTTTTGCACCAAAGCAAGTAACTTTAGCTAATTGTAATAGGGAAATAACGACGAAAGTTTTTATGTATTTTATCTGTCTTTAAAAAAACTGAAGCAATTGAAGAGTAATATTTGCTGCAGTTAGTTTTACGTATGGCCTGCTAATTGCTAAAACTTTGGCGGAATAAATATTTTTCATTAAATGGAGTAGGAAATGGGCGTAAGATTAGCAATGAAAAAAGAGCTAATGGGATTAGATAATTCAGGTATGTTAACTGCTGACGATGTTAGAGAGCACCTTGCTAATTCTGTAAAAAAGCAAGCTGATCAAGGTGAGCGCGGTTTTTCTGTAATTTCAAAATTCAATGATACCCATAGCCGTTTAGCTAGTGGTGATGCCACGAGAAAAACAAAACTTGAATTTGAACGTCATCGTTTATTTAAAGAAGTTTTATATACTCGCAAAAGTGTTGATGCTTGGTTAGATAGCCAAACAAATTAAATTGCGATAAATAGTTACCTTTAATAGACTACAATTGTAATCAAAAAGGGGTAACTATGAAAAGTGGAATTTTAATATGTGTGTTGGCATTACTATTAGCTGCGTGCCAACAACCTACCGTGTATGTATTTAGTGAAAACTTGCAAGATGAACAGCGCAACCAGCTCGATGCTGCGCTAAAAGCACAATCGCTCCCTTATGAATATGTAGAGCTGGCAATCCCACCTGATTTTGGTGAAGCCACATTACTCTTATCAAGTGATAAGATTTATCCTAAAGAAACTGAGCAACTTGCGGCTATAATGCAAGAGCTAGGTTACAAGCCACAAGTTAACTACACGACTCGTTCAAATCATTTTTATGGTGATGGCAATATAGGCTTTTATTTAAAGAATATAATGGCGGGTACTACCTTTGTTATGCCTAAAAAGTTACGAACAACTCAATGCAGCGAAGAGAAGTACAATGATTTACTTGTTACATTTACAGATAAATATGCTGACTTTAGTTTACCCAGTGGCGCTGTTGTAAGGTTAGGTTGGGAGTTTTTATACGGTTACGTTGTTATTTATTATAAAACCTATTCGCAAACATATCGTCATTCACAGCCGTTTGTAAATACCCCCTTTGGTGCCAAGCCTTCAGATACTTACACTTTTACTGCGCACGTTAATAAGCCCAGTTGGCTTGATTGCTCATTGCAAATTGTTTATATGGATTGAACTAACCGTGAGTTTCTATATGCTCGCTTAATTTGGCAATGCGCAGGCTCATACCTTCAATAATTCGGTCTTTAATTTTTTCGCGGATAACATTAGGTAGGCGGGTGAGTGCTTCAGGGGTAATGGCAAGTACTATGGTGTCGGTTTTAGCGCGAGCACTGGTACTGCGCTCTCGGTTATTTATAAAGGCACCTTCACCTATAAATTCACCGGGCTCTATAGTGCCAAGTTCTAGTAAATGGTTATGCTTAAATACTAATAATGCGCCGCTAAGTACAATGTACAAGCGCTTGTCGTTATCGTATTGCTTAAATAAAAATTGATGCTGGCTTACTAAATATAACAGGCCGAACGACTCCAATAAGACTTGGCGCTCGCTGAGCGTAAATTCTTTAAAAAAGTGCAGCCTGTTTATAATCTCCATTTGTTTGAATAATGGAATATGTTCGATTAGCTTCATCAATAACCAAATGTGTTAAAAGCGTTTAATCAGCTAATATTGCGCTCTTTTAATTTTCGGGTCAACGTGTTACGTCCCCAACCAATTTTTATAGCTGCATCTTGCTTATGACCAGAGCAATTAGCCAGGGCTGTTTTTATTAAGCGAGTTTCTAGCTGAGCTTGAATGTCAGGCCAAATATTTTCTTTGCCTTTTTTTAGCTCTTGATTAAGCCATTGTTGGAATGCATCGAGCCAATCACCTTCTTCTTGGGTTGGTGAAGCATCCAGAATCTCCGGCGGTAAATCTTGCTCGCTTACAAGCTCACCCGGTGCCATAACTGTCAGCCAACGACACGTATTTTCTAATTGGCGTACATTACCTGGCCAATTAAATAAACGTAATTGCTCAGTCGCTTTAGGGCTCAGTACTTTACTTTCTACTTGTAGCTCTTTAGCGCTTTTATGTAAAAAGTGTTGCGATAAGCTTTCTATATCTTCAGTACGCTCTCGAAGAGCGGGTAAACGTAGGCGCACAACATTAAGACGATGAAATAAATCATCCCTAAACTTGCCTTGTTTAACTAAATCTTCAAGGTTTTGGTGCGTAGCTGCAATAATGCGTACGTCCACTTTTATACTTTGATGGCCACCAACGCGATAAAACTCACCATCGGCAAGAACGCGTAATAAACGTGTTTGCACATCAAGTGGCATATCACCAATTTCATCTAAAAATAGTGTACCGCCATTGGCTTGCTCAAAGCGGCCTTTACGTACGCTATCGGCGCCCGTAAATGCGCCTTTTTCGTGGCCAAATAACTCTGACTCAACAAGCTCTTTTGGAATGGCCGCCATGTTAAGTGCAATAAATTGATTTTCTTTACGTGGGCTATGGTTGTGCAGGGCGCTGGCGACAAGTTCTTTACCTGTGCCAGATTCACCATTTATTAATACGCTCATGCTTGAGGCCGATAGTTTACCTATCGCTCTAAACACTTCTTGCATAGCGGGTGCTTCACCAATAATGTGGGCACTTTTTGGTGGAGCTTGCTTTCGCTTAGTTTTTTTAGTGGAGTTTGCTCTGCATGCGCTTTCGACTAGCGCCACTGCTTCGTTTAAATCAAACGGCTTAGCTAGGTATTCAAAAGCACCTTTTTGAAATGCATTAACTGCAGAGTCCAAATCTGAGTGGGCAGTCATTATAATAACTGGCAGCCCAGGGTTTTGCTCTGCTATAAGCTCAAGCAACGCCATGCCATCCATACCAGGCATTCGTACGTCCGAAACTAAAACAGTAGGTTGACTAAACTTTAATGCGCTTAATACATCTTGCGCATTAGCAAAGCTTTCTGCGTTAAACCCTGCACGGGTTAGTGCTTTTTCAAGTACAAATCGAATAGAAGCATCATCATCTACAAGCCAAACTGTTTTCATGCAAACTCCAAACATTAATCTGCAAAGGGCAGATAGATATTAAATTCAGTATGTCCAGGCCAGCTATCACATTCTATATAGCCATCATGTTGATCTATCAGCGTTTGCGCTATTGAGAGTCCTAACCCTGAGCCATCTTCTTTATTGGTGATCATAGGGTAGAACAGTGTTTCACGTACACTGGGATCAATACCTGGTCCGTTATCAGATATTTGGATCAACAAGGCTTTTTTAGGTGCTTTACCTGGGCGACGATGCTGATGATTAATGCGGGTTTTTATTGTTATTTCACCGCCATCTACAAGCGCCTGCTGAGCATTTCGAACAATGTTTAATACTACTTGCTGAATTTTACCTTGATCAATGTATACATCAGGAATGCTTGGGTCGTAATCCTTAACCAAGCTAATGTTAGAACAATTATCTAACGTACTTAGTCGTGCAACTGATTCAAGTGATTGATGTATATTGCCATACGATTTTTGCGGAAGCTGATTTGGCCCTAAAAGCCTATCTACTAATTCACGTAATCGGTCGGCTTGCTCAATGATAAGTTCAGCACATTGGTCTCTTTCTTGTTGATCAACCTCATACTGCAATAACTGCGCCGCTCCGCGAATTCCACCTAAAGGATTTTTAATTTCGTGAGCTAAGCCTCTAATTAGATTTCGGGCTGCTTGGTATTGATGCATTTGATTAGACGCTTGGTCGTGCTTAATTTCGTCATCAGTTTGGCGCCACTCAAATAAAATATAAAGTGAGCCTTCAAACTTAATTTGTCGTGTACTTACGGCTACTTTTGCATGGCGAGAATCGCTAAAAACCACGTCAGCTCTGTGCTGCTGGCAATCTACACCTTCAACTAATGAGTATTGTTCTATACGCTGCAAATCGATTGAATGGTAATTAAAAAGACTATCGAAAGGCTGATCTAATAGGCGCTTGTTACCAAGGCCAAGCAGTTCGCTAGTACTGGTATTGGCATAGACAACGGTGAAGTTTTTATCAAGCAACATGATAGCGGTTGTTTGATTTTGCCAAATAGCATCGAGTAGCTCAGGGCTAAAGTTTTTATTATTAATCATAGCTGCACCATTTTAGTGCGTTGATATTTACAAGCAAGTTATATAGTAAAATACACTGCTGCACGTTTAGTAATGCCCCAATTTAGTTACTTAGGTTTAGCCCTTTTCGGTGCATAAAAAATATGCAGGGCTCACTTATAGCAATAACTTGGTTTTTACTATTCAAAAGCTTTAATTGTAGTGTGTGCTCACCACGTTCTACATCTCTTATTGCAAAGGTTGAACTGTCACTGGCTGGGCCATGTGCTTTGCCATCAATAAAAAGTTGTATAGTAAAACCAGTTTCAAAGCGTGGTTTTATTCGGCTAGTAACATAAACAGTGCCGGTATTTTCACGAATAGTCTGGTTATGATCAGGTGAGGAAATGGCAATACTAAAGGCCGCTTGTTGGGGCTGGGGTTGCTCGTCAAAAATGTCAGTATTTGTTGCAGGCATATTAAGATCTTGGCTGGTAAGCTTTACCTCTTTAGCACCTTTATGAGGGGTGTCAGAGAACACTAATACGCCATTTTTATCTTTCCAAGCGTATATCTTTGTTTCACCAGCGTAACCATAATTGCTTAATCCTAAAGCAATTAATAGTAATAAAATCTTGTTGTTCACTCTGCAGCCCTGCATTTTTGTCGGTAACTTAACTTTAGTGGAGATTGATTAATTTTACCATTAAAAAAGCCCGCAAAGCGGGCTTGAGAACACACATATTTTATACAGCTAAATTAACAGCTGTAGTACATTTCAAACTCAACTGGGTGAGTTGTCATGTTAAGCTTTTCAACTTCTTTAGATTTAAGTTCGATGTAAGCATCGATTAAGTCATCAGTGAATACACCACCTTGAGTTAAGAATTCACGGTCTGCGCTAAGTGCAGATAGTGCTTCGTCAAGTGATGCTGCAACAGTTGGGATTTCTGCTGCTTCTTCAGCTGGTAAGTCATATAAATCTTTATCCATAGCATCGCCAGGGTGGATCTTGTTTTTGATACCATCAAGGCCAGCCATAAGCATTGCTGAGAAAGCAAGGTATGGGTTAGCTGTTGGATCTGGGAAGCGTACTTCAATACGACGACCTTTTTCAGATGGAACCACTGGGATACGGATTGATGCAGAACGGTTACGTGCAGAGTATGCAAGCATAACTGGTGCTTCAAAACCTGGTACTAAACGTTTGTACGAGTTAGTAGAGGCGTTTGCAAAAGCGTTAATTGCTTTAGCATGCTTGATGATACCACCAATGTAGTAAAGCGCATCTTCAGAAAGGCCGCCGTACTTATCACCAGCAAAAAGGTTTACACCATCTTTAGCAAGTGACTGGTGACAATGCATACCAGAACCGTTATCACCAACAACTGGCTTAGGCATAAACGTTGCTGTTTTACCGTATAAGTGAGCCATGTTATGGATAACATATTTCATTTCTTGGATTTCATCCGCTTTTAATACCATTGTATTAAAGCGAGTAGCAATCTCGTTTTGACCTGCTGTTGCAACTTCGTGGTGATGTGCTTCTACTACTTGACCCATTTCTTCTAGAACTAGACACGTAGCTGAACGCCAATCTTGGAAGTCATCAACAGGAGCAACTGGGAAGTAACCGCCTTTAATACCTGGACGGTGACCTGTGTTGCCATCTGCATATTCTTTATCTGAGTTCCAAGCAGCTTGCTTAGAATCAATTTTGTACATAGAACCAGACATATCTGATTTGTATTTAACGTCGTCAAATACGAAAAACTCTGGCTCAGGGCCAAATAAAACTGTATCTGCAATACCTGTAGAGCGCATGTAATCTTCAGCACGCTTAGCAACAGAACGCGGGTCGCGCTCATAACCTTGAAGTGTTGAAGGCTCTACTACGTCACAACGTACGATTAATGTTGATTCTTCAGTGAAAGGGTCTAGTTTGATTGATTCAGCAACTGGCATTAATACCATGTCTGATTCGTTTATGCCTTTCCAGCCTGCAATTGAAGAACCGTCAAACATTTTACCGTCTTCAAAAAAGTCTTCATCAACTTGGTGATGAGGAATAGATATATGTTGTTCTTTACCCTTAGTGTCAGTAAAGCGTAAATCAATGAACTTGACGTCATTTTCTTTAATAAAATCTAAAACCGATTGTGACATGTGTCCTCCAACTATTGGGTTTTGTTATTGCTGCATAATTGCTTTGGGATTTACTAAGCTGATTTTGTGCCATTTTTATAACTAGCTGTTTATAAATTAAAAAAATATCGTTGCATCAAAATGGAATGTACAAACGCACTATATTGGTGCGTAAATTTTCCTTTTTGGTGCAAAATTTACAGGGCACAATTTGCTGCTAATTTAATCGCTCGGAAATAGCATAACCTAAATGCAAAAGAGTACCAAAAAGATCAGCAAAATAGCCAAAAAGGCTGTTTTTCAAAAAAAATTTGAAATTTAATTCATATAATTGTCATATATAAAACAGATACTTAGTAAAAGTATTGAGAAAGTTTTGAAATTTATATTGGATAAACTTTCATCCATGTCATTAATGAGGGATAATATGCGCCCTTTTAAATCCTATGCTGGGACATCTCGCGAAAGCGTGGATGAGTGCGTAGATCTTGCAGGATCAATGAGAATTTAATTTCTCTGAGTAAATATATGAGCATCGAACAGTTAAGAAATATAGCGATTATCGCGCACGTTGACCATGGTAAAACAACACTGGTTGACAAACTACTTGAGCAATCAGGTACATTAGAAACACGCGGCGGTAACGAAGAGCGCGTGATGGACTCAAACGACATTGAGAAAGAACGTGGTATTACCATTTTGGCTAAAAACACAGCCATTTCTTGGAATGACTACCATATCAATATCGTAGATACCCCGGGACACGCCGATTTCGGTGGTGAAGTTGAACGCGTACTTTCGATGGCTGACTCAGTATTATTACTTGTTGATGCTCAAGAAGGTCCAATGCCGCAAACGCGTTTCGTTACGCAAAAAGCATTCGCGCAAGGCTTAAAGCCAATCGTCGTTATCAATAAAATTGATAAGCCAGGCGCTCGTCCAGATTGGGTTATGGATCAAATCTTTGATTTATTCGACAACCTTGGCGCGACTGACGAACAGTTAGACTTTAAAGTAATCTACGCTTCAGCAATCAACGGTTGGGCAACACTAGATTTAGACGAACCATCAGACAACATGGAACCTATGTTCAAGATGATCGTTGAAGAAGTATCACCACCGGATGCAGATCCTGAAGGTGACTTCCAAATGCAAATTTCTCAACTAGATTACAACTCTTATGTTGGTGTAGTTGGTATTGGTCGTATAAAACGTGGTTCTGTTGCTCCTAACCAACAAGTTACTATTATCAGTGCTGATGGCACTACACGTAATGGTAAAATTGGTGCAGTACAAAGCTACCTAGGTCTTGAGCGTATCGAAACTGATAGAGCTTACGCTGGTAACATCGTAACTGTAACAGGTATTGGTGAGCTTAAGATTTCTGATACAGTTTGTTTCCCAGGAAACGTTGAAGCATTACCACCACTAAGTGTTGATGAGCCAACTGTAACAATGACATTCTCTGTAAATAACTCACCTTTCTGTGGTAAAGAAGGTAAGTTTGTAACGTCACGTAATATCCGTGAGCGTTTAGACAAAGAATTAGTACACAACGTAGCACTTCGCGTTGAAGATACTGCAAGCCCAGATAGCTTCCGTGTTTCTGGTCGTGGTGAATTACACCTAGGTATCTTAATCGAAAACATGCGTCGTGAAGGTTACGAGCTTTCAGTTTCTCGTCCAGAAGTTATCTTACGTACTGTAGATGGCGTTCTAGAAGAACCGTTTGAAACAGTGACTATTGACTGTCAAGAAGAGCATCAAGGTTCTGTTATGGAACAAGTTGGCCTACGTAAAGGTGAACTTACTAACATGACTCCAGATGGCAAAGGCCGTATGCGTTTAGACTTCATGATCCCAAGCCGTGGTTTAATTGGTTTCCAAACTGATTTCATGACGCTTACTTCGGGTTCTGGTCTTATGTACCATACGTTCGATCATTATGGTCCTCATAAAGGTGGCGCTATCGGTGTTCGTAAGAACGGCGTAATGATTGCAAACGCAACTGGTAAAGCACTTACTAACGCATTATTCAACTTACAAGAGCGCGGCCGTTTATTCATCGGTCACGGTGTTGAAGTATACGAAGGTATGGTTATCGGTATTCATAACCGTGATAACGACCTTACAGTTAACGCCCTTAAAGGCAAGCAGTTAACTAACGTACGTGCATCTGGTACTGATGAAGCGCAAACGCTTTCTCCACACCTTAACTACTCACTTGAGCAAGCGCTTGAGTTCATCGATGATGACGAGCTAGTTGAAGTTACTCCACTAAACATTCGTATCCGTAAGAAACACCTTACAGAAAACGAACGTAAACGTGCGGGTCGTGCACCTAAGTCATAATCTATTAATTTAGAATAATGATTTTAAAAGCCGCTGTATTGAAAAATACAGCGGCTTTTTTGTGAACAATAGTTAGCGAGAGAAGAGCTGTAAGCTCTCAGGTTGGAAGAACATCGCGGTTGGTTCGATACTGTTAAGCAGTTTTTAATATTGAACCTAAAAAAGGTATTAAGTTATTATCAAAGCTATATTTAATATGTGCGAGTAAGCTAGTGTGAATACCGAAAATGTAATTAAGGCAAAACTAGAGATAGAACATATTGCTGAACTGCAAAAATATAAAGATGAATTTGAAACGTTAGGAAAAAATGATTGGGGCTTGAAAGATCTCATATTAATTTTTTTACCGTTTGTTTTGTTATCAATTGCTAATAGCTTCTATGATATTGAAACTGAATTATTTCAAATAATATGTTTTATTTTCCTTGCTTCAGCTGTGGTGCAGGGAATGATTAGGGAGCAAACCAAAAAAACAAATCGCAGAATTGATTTGCTTCTTAAAATTATTAAACATGAGCAAAAGGGTGGCTGAAATTAGCTTTATATTAGGGCGCAGCCCGCTCTTTGTCTAAGCAAAAACGTGCTTGAGAATTAAATAATCGATAATGCAAAGTATCTGTGTTTGTTGGTGGTGGGGTCGTTGGGTTTCGCTGCGCTCAACCCAACCTTGTATCTCTTCTTGATGGGGGTGGCTTACTTTTTAGGGAGTAGGGTTATTTTGCCAAATACGTCGGCATCTATAAAACCACGGTTTCTGTCGCCATTTATTGGTTGTACTTCGTGTGAGCCCATAAAGTGCTCGCGCACGTCACTGCCATCGTTATCGCAATACGCTAACATAAAGCCTATTACTTGCTTTTCGCTAAGTGTAATTGGGGTGTTTTTAGCACCTTCTTTATAATCATTAGGGTAGAGTTTTATTGCTACTTCCCACGTAATGTTAAAAGGTGCGGTGGTATTGCGCTTCCAGTTACTTGTTAGGTGGTCGGTATACAAGTGGGCTTGTTTATCAGGGCCGTAATCGGCGGCTTGGTTATCAAGGCCAATGTGGTACGCCAAAGCGGTGTGATTAAATTGGTGGTTTCCGCCCGATGCGTCGCTGTCTATAAACACTTCAAGCGCATCGTCATCCCAATATTTATAGGTTGGATCTGCGTGTTTATCTATTAGAACATCATCCACAATATCGGCTTGTAGGTATAAATAGTTTTGATCCCACAATAAGCGATAACGCCCTTTAAAGTCGGCATCGTTTGATGGCAGTGTGCCATCCATTAGATAAGGCATGTCGTGCCAAGCGGCTTTATCCCATGCGCTTTCTGATACGCCATCAATAGTAATTGGGGTTGATGTATGTTCAACATCAATAGCCATTGCTGGCGTGCTTAATAAAAAGCTTAAGGCGAGTGCTAATTTCTTCATTAATCTCTCAATTTTATTGTCGATTTGTCTTAATGTAATAACAATCTTAAAACAGCTAAGTAAATAGTTACAGTGAAATACTTTCGCCTTCGTTTAAAATATACAGCGGTACTTTTGAATCCATTTTATTGTACATATGCAATAAGCGAAGTAAGGCTGAATGACTGCTGTGGTCGCCCATTTTCCAACTTGAGTTACCGTATCCCCACGGTATCATTACTTTACAATTAAGCTCTTGTGCTGCGTTGAGCGCGTCTTCAGGTGTGGTGTGCACGTAACGGTACCAGTTAGGATCGTCTTTACTGTAGTAAGAAGCGATTGGGATTAAGCATCCATCTATATCGCCATATGTCTTTAAAGTGTTTTGAGTAGCCTGTATCGCCTGCAAAAAATAAGGTGCTACCGTTTTGTTCAAGCAGCCAGCCATTCCATAAGTCTTTATTGTTATCTTCGTAAAGAAAGGGCACTAATACGCGAGCGCTAAAATGATGAGCTGGCAGGGCGTTAATAACTAAGTCGTCAATGTTGGTTGTTGAGTACCACGGCATTTCGCTAATATTAAAACCGCCGGTAGGGAAGTTGTCGGCCATCCCGAGTGGTGTTAAATAGCGAGGTTTATTGCCAATGCTTTGTATGTCGGCTTTATTAAAATGATCGTAATGAATATGCGAATACATTACCGCATCAATATTTTCCAGTTCTTGCTCACTAGGCCAAGCGCCTGCTTTACGATAAGTGCCACCGCTGAGTTTAAAGCCAAGTGCGACTGGAGAATCAAACTGATTTTTTACCGGATCAAACAGCACATTTTGACCATTTGGGGTGTTAATTACAAAACTAGCGTGACCAAGCCAGCGTGCTGTATAGCCAGTGCTAAGTTGTGGTTTAGTTTGCTGGCCTTGGTACTGGCAGTTTTCGCTGCCGGTTTTGCATAGTAAGTCTGGGTGGGCTGGGTAGCAGTTTTCAGTACAGGTGGTGGGATATGTTTTTTCACCTGTGTATAAATTTTTATAACGGCCGTTCTTATCATTAATAACAACAACTGAGTCAGAGCTGGTAATACGATTAATATTATTAGGTGCACCGCAGGCCGTTATTATACATAAGAGCATTGCTGCGATTAAAAAGCGTTTCATTGTAAATCCCTTTTAGTATTCCCTTTAACATAAAAAAGCCTGCAATTAAGCAGGCTTGTTAAAGTAACAAATGATTAGCCAGCGCTATTCATTTGCTCAATAAATTTATTTGAATCGGCAATCGATTTGTTCATGTCGTTCATCAACAATTGAATATCGCGCTTAAGGTTAGTGAATTCACCTTTAATAGCCGATACCGCTTGTGCATTTAAGTTATGCTTTAAGTATAAAACGTTATCATGAAGCGAGGTTAATACTGGCTCCATTTTACTCTCTGCGCTGCGCATTGAGCGTAATAGCTGATCAAATTGACGCTTAGTCGCGGTTAGCTTTTTGCTGCTTTCACGCTTAAGTGACGCGCTTTTGTATTGCTCTAGCTCATCGCCCCACTCATCAAACAGGGCTTCTGCCACGTCTTCTACTTTATTGATGTTAGTTGACACTTCGTTAGCGGCATTTAAGCTCGACTCGTAATCGTCGTTTAACTGATTATAAGTGTCTTGTAGTTCGCCACCATTAAAATCGATTAGAGTCGTTAAGCGCTCTAGTGCCGATTTAAATTCTTCTTGTGACTCTTGCTGAGAGTCTTTGGTTTCTTCTACGCGGTCAATAAGAATATCGCGTTTGTGAACACCCACTTTTTCCATCGCAGAATAATAAGCTGATTGGCAGCCAGTTAAAGTAAGTGCTACGACAAGCATTGAAACACTGAGTAATGTTTGTTTTTTCATTTGAATTCCTGTTTACGAGCGTTAGTGCTGTAAATTATGGCGCTGATTGTTATTATAATCAAAACTATATAAGCACAAGTCAATTGTATGAATGATAAGCTCTCACATTACAAACAGCAAGTTAAGTCCTTTATACGCCAGCAGCCTGGTTGGTGGATGCAGTATTTTAATCGTTGTATAGACGATCAAATAACGGTTAATGCAGGTTACCTTGCTTACGTAACCCTTCTTTCTTTAGTGCCATTAATTGCGGTGGGTGTTGCTATATTTTCAGCTTTTCCGGGCTTTGAATCTACTCGCATGGAAATTGAGAGCTTTTTGTTTACCAACTTTGTCCCTACCTCTACCGATGTTATTAGAGAGCACATTAGCTCCTTTGCCGGTAACGCTAATCAAATGACGGCGGTAGGTATTGGCTTTTTAGCTGCAATAGCCTTGCTGTTAATACGTAATGTAGATGCCACACTAAATCGAATTTGGCGAATTAAGAAAAAACGCCCAATGATGATCTCATTTGCTGTGTACTGGATGGTTTTGAGCTTAGGGCCTGTATTACTCGGAGCGAGTATTGGTGTTACCTCTTATATTGTATCTTTGGTATCGTTTGCTGATCAGGGTATTCCGGGGTTTAGCGGGTTTTTGTTAAAGTTATTGCCGTATGGGATTTCGATGGTGGGCTTTATTATGCTCTACACTTTAGTGCCTAATACGCGTGTATCGTTCAGAGCGGCGATACCAGGCGCTTTTTTTGCGGCACTTTTATTTGAGCTGACTAAAAAAGGATTTGCACTTTATATTAGCCATTTTCCTTCGTACGAAGTTATTTACGGCGCAGTAGCAACCATTCCTATTTTGTTTGTATGGGTGTATTTGTCGTGGATTGTTGTTTTGCTTGGCGCTGAATTTACAGCGTGTATTAGCCCAAATGATATTCCAGAAACACCAGAGCTTGAATTAGAAGATGATGAGCCAGCAGTAAAGGACACAGTTTAAATGCAAGGTTTAATACAACGCGTAAAGCATGCCAAAGTAGAAATTAACAACCAAGTAGTAGGCGAAATTAACCAAGGTATATTGTTGTTGCTGGGCGTTGAAAAACACGACGATACGCAAACGGCCGATAAGCTTTTGCACAAGGTAAGTAATTATCGTATTTTTACTGACGAAAACGACAAAATGAACTTAAGCCTTAAAGATATTAAAGGTGAGTTGCTGGTGGTTTCGCAATTTACCTTAGCGGCAGATACTAAAAAGGGTATGCGCCCTAGCTTTTCATCTGCGGCAACGCCAAGCCAAGCTAACGAGCTTTACGAATACTTTGTAGCTCAAGCTAAAGAGTTGGGGCTTACAATAGCCACAGGTGGGTTTGGTGCCGATATGCAAGTAAGCTTGTGTAACGATGGGCCCGTTACGTTTAACTTATCTGTTTAAACTTTTTTAGTAACCACGACAATATGATTTACATAGCCCGTAATTTTTTGCGGGCTGACGTTACAGTCAAATACATCGAGTAATAGCTGCTGAAGTTGCTTTAATTGCGACTCATGCTGCGATAAAAAGTTAATAAATAGCACGCCGTTGTTATTTAAAGCCGAGTAGATTTTTTTATAAAATGCCTCTTCAAATAAAAATCGAGGTGCATCTATCTGGCTAAACAAATCGAGAATAATCCAATCAATATTTTGTGCACTTTTTAAAACCTGCTGTGCGTCGGCGCAAAGCAATTGATCATTTTTATTTGACGAAAAAAATTGTGTGTAGCAATCAATAATATCGGCGTTTTTTTCAACCGATGTTATTTGTGCTTTAGGGTATTTATGCTGTAAATAATTACGAATTGCTCCGCCGCCGAGACCAAGTTCTAACACTTTTTGTGGCGGCTTAAGAGCCTGCCAATGCTTACCTAGGCATAATAAATGTGGAAAAAGTAATAAATCCGGGTTATTTAAATCAACAACAGACTGAAGAGTATCGTTAATAAGTAACCAGCGTAACTGCTCGTGCTCACGTACTTGAATGTGATCGCCACTGAATTTATGCCAATAGATTAACTGACCAATGCTATGGCTATTTTCAATAAATTGATCGCTTAGCAAGCCCGTCAGCGAGTTTATATAATTGATTTTTTCCATCATATTCTCAGCATAAACTAGCAACATTAAAGCGCAATGGCCTTTGCCATTATTTTTTACGTTATTTTACAGCCATCACCAAAGTCGTATTTGCAGTTTTTTTAAGATGGAGTATGGTATTTGCCATAAATAATACCAACGGACTTAATTATTTAAGCTTTTTAGTTTGGTAGATAATCAATACGATTAGTATAGCGCCGTAGCCTTTTTTGACTTTTATTTACGGCTTATATAACAACAGGAGTATGTATGTTTCAGGTAAGCACCCCACAAAGTAGCGAAGATTGGCAAGCGTATTACCAATTGCGTTGGCAGGTATTACGCGCGCCTTGGGGCGAGCCACGTGGCTCTGAACAAGACGATATGGAACAAGACTCTGAGCACCGCTTTATAAAAAATAAAGAAGGCGAAGTGCTAGGTGTAGCACGTTTGCACTTTAACAATCATGAGCAAGCACAAGTGCGCTATATGGCGGTTGCAGAGGGTAATCGTAACCAGCATATTGGTAGTCGCTTACTGCACGAGCTTGAAAAAATTGCATGGGTTCAAAACGCAGGTGAGCTTGTATTGTTTGCACGCGAACGAGCGCTTGAATTTTATAAACGCCACGGTTACGAATTAAAAGAAAAAGCGCACTTAGCGTATGGCGATGTTCAACACTTTAAAATGGTAAAGCAAAAACCGTCTGAGCCAGGTTGGTTTCGTCACCCTAATTGGACGCAAGTACTACAAAATACGTGGCGTGAGTCTATTCCAATTAGTGACGCGATGGGTATTAAGGTAGAAAGCTATACCGATTGGCAATTTACAACCAGCGCCGACCTAGACGCTAACTTAAACCTACATAACACCATGTTTGCAGGCTCTATTTATAGCTTGGCCACGCTAACAGGTTGGGGCGCTACGTACTTAGCGCTTAAAGAAGCTGGGCTTGAAGGTAATATTGTATTAGCCGATGCTAACATTAAGTACTTAAAGCCGCTTACTACCGACCCACGTGGTTGTGTTGATATACAAACCTGTAAGGGCAAGTTAAGCGATTTAGAAACCGACGGTAAAGCAAGTTACGTAGTGCCAGTAACTGTTTACGATGGTGATAACGTGGTTGCAGAATTTGAAGGGCAGTTTGTAGTAAAAAAATAACTGTTTAGCTGTTCGATACACAAAAAAGCCAAGCGATGCTTGGCTTTTTTGTGCGTAAAACTTAGGGAAGTATTACAGCAAATCGGTTAATAATATACCTACACCAATACGTTCTACATCCGCATTGTAATCAATTAAGCTTTCGCCATAACCGTTAAAGTATTGTGCATAACCACGAACGCGGCCCCATAACGGAAATGACCAGTCGAGTTGAATTGCACCACGATTATCTGAATTTAAATTGTTACGCGTCATAAAGCTAAATTCATGGTCATGAAAACGATATGCGCCGCTAAATTCAAAGTAACCCATGTATTTGTATATGTCTGGGTTGTCGTCGCCATTGGCTTCTAAAATATCTTCTTTTTCGTCCTCAGCTATCCGATACCAAGGTTTAAAGCTAAAAACAAAGCCTCTGTTTTCCCAGATAAATTCTGCATAAATACGGTTCCACGAACGCGAGTTTGGTTGGCTTCGACCATTTGATTGATGCGAAATACCTAATGCGATTGCCATTTCGTCGCCCCATAATACGTTTTCTGGGTCGAGGTAATTTATCCAAAATATCTCTGGTTCGTAGTTTGTTTCACGAAATGGAGACGAAATTTCTGAGTTATAAATTTGCCAATATGATTGCAGTGTAAAACCAAAAAATATGGCTTGGTCTTTATCCGAAAAATCATCGTAAAGAGGCACTTTTATCGATAGCTGATATTTTGCTTCTAGGTTGTCGAGCGGTTCGCCGTCGTTATCATCTGTTAGTGCATCAAAACCATCAAAAGGGCGATCGTTTGGGTGTGATACGTACGAAAGCGGTAAAATATAGTTACGCTTATGTGGCGTAATTACATTTCTATTTTTTTTACCTACTTCTTCACGGGCTTGACGTTTATCAAGCGCGGTAAGTTGTTTATTTTCTTCAAGAGCTGAACACTTTTTACGAAGATCGTCTAATGTCTGTTTACCATCTCCGCCAATTACCTCATTTAAAATACACTGTTTTACAAGCTCGATGTCGTTGTCTTGCTCGTTTGTAGCAACTTCTTCTTGTGCGAAGGTAGCGGTACTAATTAAAGCAGAAAGAGTTATCCAGTGGCGCCAGCTCATTGTAATTCCTTGTGAGTTTGGGTTGTTGTATGCGTTAATTTAATTATAACGTCTTTTTACATATGTAACGGTGAACTTTTACTGAATTTGCATTTATAACAAGGTCCATACGTATACAAAGTAAGTATAGATCAAAAGAAAAGCGGCCTAAGCCGCTTTTCTAATGCACATTAACTATTTTAGTTAATTTATACCAATTTTATTAAAAACATGATCATTCTAGCGTATTAAATAACTCACTAACTACGTTAAAAATTATTTATATAGAACAACTATGTACCATAATTTTAGCCTTGTTATTAAGCTATTTCCTTATCGCTATAATAGATCACTAATTTAATGCAATTGGTATTACTCTCACGCAATGAGAAGGGTGAGCTAAAGCTCAAATATGTTAGTAAAAAACTTATAAAGCTCGGTACCTTGATTAACACTCGCTGAGGCAAAGTGCAAAATAGCAATTGCATCGCAATCAAGAGTAAGTGTTTGCAATGGTTGCTCACTTAAGTAGCGCTCCATGCGTAAAATATTGGCAATAGGCTCACCAGCTTTAATGTGCCCGCCAAGTGGAGCTAAGTATTCAACCATGCCGCCAATAGGGGCATAATAGGCAAAGTAGTCATCTAAGTTACATGCATAACGAGTGATATTAGCTGGCGTATGCGGTGCGTTTTGTAATACGCCTTTGTGATTTAAGTAACTTAAAATGCTGTTTGCATCGTTTAATGCTTCTTTTAAGTCTATTTTTTCTTGGCTGCCTAGCTCTACAGTAAATGCTTCTACAGGTATTGATAATTCGCGACCTTGTCCGCTAAGTGCATCACTTAAATGCCACCATGGGCAAAAGTTAGCTTCATCCATAGCGCCGTCAAAATCACTAGGAATAAGCAATACATGCTCAATATTAAAGTAACGTGCGCTGTCGGTTGCATAGCTTGGGCAGTACAGATGCTTGCTTGAAATAGGGCCTGTGTGTAAATCGAGTACTATATCAGCCTGATGAGCGAGCTTTTGTAAGTTAAGCGCAATGCGTTTACCCGTATTGAGTAAATAAGCAGGGCCGTTAAGTTTGCTGTCTACTTCGTCAATAAGTGCCTGTTTGAAGTTACTTTTTAATGTAGCGTCGTCATACTGAGTATGATTTTGTGCAAACTGTGCCACTAAATTTTTATTGTAGTGATACATGCGATTCCAATTAGTGCCCGTAATCGGATCGAACCTGCCAAGGGTAAACTCGCCAGATTTTTGATTACAACCAATCGGATTGGCATAAGGTACAAGGGTAATATCGCCACTAAGGTTAAGGTGTTTTAATTGCTCAAGCAGCTGAAAAATAACTGCGTTACCTTGCACTTCAGCGCCATGCATATTGGCCTGAATGTAAACACTTGGCCCTGTGCCATTGCCTTTTAAACGATACACAGGAATTGTAAGCGGTAAGCCGTTTGCAACTTCCCCTACTACAATGTTCTCTTGGCTAATGTGTGTTGTATTACTCATACTTGTTACCTTAAATAATGGCTGGCATTTTCGGCTTGGCGAACACAGGTAAGTGTACCGTTTTGCAAGGTGTACTCAGCAGCTAGCTCATGGCATAAAAAATACGGCATACTTTCGGTAAAGCCGTAAGCACCGCATTGGCTAAACACTAGCCAGTCGTGCTCATTTAAGTCGCTTGGTAAGTTATGTTCACCCAAGCAATCAAGCGCTGTACAAAGTGGGCCGTATAAAGTGACCGCTTGAGTTTTAGCACTGGATTCACGCAGTAATGCAGCAGGAAAGTCTTGGCTGGTAACAGCAGGGCGTAATAAGTGATTTATACCGCCGCTTAAAATTACTTGTTCTTGATTGTAGTTTTGTTTGCGCTCTACTACTGGGTTTGCGTAATGACCGCATTCGCCCACGGCATAGCGACCAAGTTCCATCCATAATTCTTCTACACCCGCATCATTTTTAATTTTAGCGAGCGCAGCAATTAAGTCATCCCAATCAAGTGTTGCTTCGTTTTGTGTATAAGGAATACCTAAACCACCACCTAAATCTAAAATCTTAAGGCTAATATTTAAATCGCTGGCAAGTTGGCTAAGAGGTGCAATCATTTGTGACCACAAATCGCTTAGCTTTTGCGTGCTAAGCATGTTGCCCCACTGAAAAATATGCAGGCCGTCAAATTTAAGTGCAGGGTAGTCAGCTACATTGAGTGCTTGCCACTCATCACAACCCATACCAAACGGCGTAAGGCTATCGCCGCCCAGAGGGTTTTTTTCACCTTCAGGCCAGCGTAATTGCACTCGCAGTAATACTTGTAACTGCGTGTTTTGTAGTTGTGCTTGTTGGTTTAACCAACGTACTTGATTGAGGCTTTCTGCTACGAATATACGCACGCCGCGCTCAATAAAGTGTTTAATTTGTTTAGGGCTTTTTGCAGGCCCTGTGTTGAGCACGCGCTGCGAGCTAATACCTTGTGCGAGTACTTGCTCAAGCTCACCTTTACTTGCTACGTCAAAATTAAAGCCAGCACTGTCTAAGCTTTGAATAATTTTAGACAGTGGGTTTGCTTTTACCGCGTACCACAGTTTTACATCGGTTTGCGCAACTAAACGCGCAAGATGCGTGTTTAGTTGATCTAAATCGTAAACAAAAAAAGGTGTATCAAGTTGTTGTGTAATTGTATTTACAGCGGTTTTGATAGGCGTGCTCAAAAAGCTCATTATCGTAAAACCTCTTCAAGCAATAACGATGCATCGCTTTTCTCGTCGCGGTATTTAACTATTAACGCACACGACATGCTTAGGCCTTGCTCGCGCGCCCATTCGTTTGACGCAGGGCGAGAGCCCGGTATTACAATCGCGTACTCTGGGATTGGCTCGCCTTTATCTAGTTGGCGCTCGTTTACGCAGTCGTATACCGGAATAGTTGCTGATAAACGCACGCCTGGGGCAAGTACTGCGCCTTTTTTAATGACTACGCCTTCAACAATAATACAGCCAGCGCCAATAAAGGCGTCGTCTTCCACAACTACTGGGCTTGCACCAATTGGCTCAAGTACACCACCAAGCTGAACTGCAGCGCTTAAATGTACGTTTTTACCTACTTGTGCACAAGAACCCACTAATGCGTGGCTATCTACCATTGTGCCTTCGTCGATATATGCGCCAATGTTTACATACGCTGGTGGCATAATAATCGTGCCTTTAGCAACATAAGCACCACGGCGAACACTTGAGCCACCTGGTACCATACGAACGCCATCGTCAGTACTAAACTCTTGTGGAGCTAGGTTATGTTTATCAACAAAGCCGCCTGCAAACTCAGTATTAGTGCCATTTTTAAAGGCTTCTAAAATGCCTTGCTTTACTTCTACGTTAGCTTGCCATTGGCCGCTTTCGTTTTGTGATGCTGCGCGTACTGCGCCCGATTCTAAATTATTTAATAGTTCTAACCAGCTCATTATAAAAACCTGTATTTAATGCCAAGATAAAATGGTGTTGTTTGCAGTTGTGATGCAATCGGTTTGAGTTAACTCAAGATGTGTTAAAGGTGGACGAAGTTGCGGGCTGCTTAAGCGGCCTTGCAAATGCATCAGTACCTTTACGGGAATAGGGTTTGCGACAGCAAATAGGCTATTAATAGCGCTTGACCACAGGGCAAATAAATTAGGGTGTTGACCACTTAAACTGCGCTGAACAAACTCGTGAGTTTGTCCAGGCCATGCGTTTGCAGCTACCGACACCAAACCTTTTGCGCCAGCTTGAGCAAAATAAGGCATTAGCGCATCGTCGCCACTAAAAATAGCTAAATTAGGCGCCGCTTGGCGGTAAGCTTCAAACTGAGCAATACTGCCGCTCGCTTCTTTTAACGCCCATAAGTTTTTATTGTTTTGTAAGTTTTGAATTGTTGCCGCTGGGATGCTAACAGCGCTTCGACCTGGTACGTTATAAAGCATACATGGGTGAGCGCTTGCATTTAGTAGGCTTTCAAACCAATGAGTTTGACCTACAGCGCCAGGCTTTGCATAAAGCGGTGAGCCAAGTAAAAAGCTATGAATTGGGAGTGTATTACAGTAGTTAACCCACTCAATTTGTTGCTTTAAGTTACTACCGCCGACAGCTACCATGAGTGGTACTGTTGGTTTTAGCTGGCATACGTGCTCAACAATGGCTTGTTGTTCTTTTAGCGTTAGTGCTAAACCTTCGCCCGTACTGCCAAGTAGCAAAATACCGTTATGTGCCGCTTCTTGATCACTAACCAGCTTAGTTAACGTGTTGTAGTCAACATCGCCGTGTTGATCAAATGGCGTAACGAGCGCGGTCCACAGTGAGTAGTCGTTTAAATTGAAGTTGTTGATCATCTCTCACGAACTTATAATTTGTACCAATTTTATTAAAAACGTGATCATTTTAGCGATAACTAATTTAATGTAATTGGTATTATTCGAAGAGTTAAAAAGCTTTATGGAAGGAGCCGCATTAACGTCGTTCGAACTAATAATTCGAAGAGCGAATGGGCTTAAAATAATAGGGCGCACGGCCTTAATATTTAAGACCAGAAGCTCTCCACCAAACTAACAAGCTGCTTTTTATAAACAGCTATTGGTGACAGTCGCTAGGGTTCAACCTAGTCGCCCGAAATAAACACCTCGCAAAAGTGGTTACTTCTCGGCGTTAATTCCCCTCACGTATGCTTACTGGAGTTTGCGCTCCTAACATACGCTACCTGAATAACGCACCTCTTCTAGCCCTTTGCACCTGTTTGTAGAGTAAAACTTACAAACCTGTGCAATTTAAATAGGGTAATTACGGCGATTAAAGCATTTTAGCCGTCTAGGTGTCAAGCGACTAAATACAGATTAATTCATCGAAAAGAGGGGTGGTTACGTATTAGGTGCTTTTCTCGTACACTAGCAATATAAGTAGTGAGGTATTTAATTAGTATGGAAAAATTTAGCGATATTTATAAGCGAGCGGTAGAGCGAAAAGGCTCTGAAAAAATGCTTAAGTTATTACTTGCAAAACCGCTATCTAAAAAACAACTAAGCACGTTAAGTGACGACGATTGGCTTGAAGAATTTACTCGAAAAGTATTTCAAAGCGGCTTTTATTGGTCAGTCATAAATAATAAGTGGCCGGGCTTTAGAGAGGTTTTTTGGGATTTTAGCGTTGACAAGTTATTAATGATGCCACCTGATATGCTGGAACAAAAAGCAACGGATGAGCGCATTGTTCGTAACTATAAAAAAGTAAAAACAATTACCGAAAATGCTTACATGATCCACGAAATAGCAGGGGAACATGGCAGTTTTAGTCAGTTTATCGCTAATTGGCCAACAGAGGATATTATTGGTTTGTGGGCGTATTTAAAAAAACATGGTTCGCGTTTAGGCGGAAATACAGGGCCTTATGCGCTGCGAGCACTTGGTAAAGATACATTTTTACTATCACGCGATGTAGAGAATTATTTGCGTGCCCATAAAATTATAGACGGCGGCTTACAAACTAAAAAGTCACTAAATGCAGCCCAAGCTTTTTTTAACGAAATGCAAAAGCAAAGCGGCTTAAGTATGCAAGAGTTAAGCTTAATTGTTGCTTATGGCGTAGGTGACAACCGGGTTGGTATAAGTCAGCAATAATAGGAATTACCATGAAATTAGTGCCAAGATACACAGATATTGCGGAAAATTTCGCAATAGAAGATTTCCCTGCAAGTGTCGCCTCTCCTCAGCTACTACTGTGGAATGAGAGCTTAGCAAAACAATTTAATATTAACGTTGCGGCTGATTTGCGTGCCAGCACTTTTAGCGGTAACGAAAAACAGGCGATTCCTGCAGTAGCACTTGGTTACTCTGGGCACCAATTTGGACATTTTTCACCCCGCTTAGGCGATGGACGAGCGCACTTACTGGGCGCTATTAGTGATGATGAAAACCAGTTATGGGATATTCAATTAAAAGGCTCTGGTGCTACTCCTTACTCAAGAGGGGGAGATGGGCGTTGTGCTCTTGGTCCTGCTATTCGTGAATACGTAATGAGCGAAGCAATGCATGCACTGGGAGTTAAAACCACACGCTGCTTAGCGGTTGTTGGTAGTGGTGAAACGGTTTATCGTAATCCGCCACAAGCTGGGGCTATCGTTACGCGTGTAGCAACTAGCCATATTCGTGTTGGCTCGTTTCAATATTTAGCGACGCAAGGCGATGTTGAAGGGCTTAAAAATTTAGCCGATTTAGCTATAGAGCGTCACTACCCAGAAATAACCGATACAGGTTCGCAGCGATATTTAGCATTTTTAGGCGCTGTGATTAAAAACCAAGTTAAGCTAGTTGTGAGCTGGATGCGTGTTGGCTTTATTCACGGAGTAATGAATACAGATAATACGCTAGTTAGCGGAGAGACCATTGATTACGGTCCGTGTGCCATGATGAATAGCTTTGATTTTGATACCGTATTTAGCTCTATAGACAAACAAGGCCGCTATGCATTTGGTAATCAACCTAATATAGCTAACTGGAACTGCGCACGCTTAGCTGAGAGTTTAATACCGCTTATTAGCGATGATGACGAGCAAGCGGTTTCATTAATGACGCCATTTATTAATAGTTTTGCTGAGCAGTTTAATACTGAGTTTACGGCTATGTGGGCACAAAAATTGGGTTTAAATGAATCTAGCGATAGTAGTGGTGAGTTAATAGCAGAGTTGTTAACGCTATTAAAAGATAATCAGCTCGACTACACCAACACCTTTGATGCGCTTACTGAATCCTTAAAAGGAGAAAAAAGCGTACCTGAGTCGCTAATTGAATGGAGAGCTAAGTGGGTAAGCTTAACTGACGATAATAGTTATAAAGTAATGAGAGCGGCAAATCCTCGTGTTATACCGCGAAATCATGTGATCGAAGAAATAATTGAACAATATAACGCTACAGGATCTAGCGAGTTACTACAGCGCTTTATAAAAATAGCCGGCAATCCATATTCTAACAGTGAAGAATTATCAGAATTTTGCTCTCCACCGACTAATGATAATGACTACCAGACTTTTTGTGGTACTTAATACTTAACTTTAAATATAACCGCATGATTAAAAAGAGTCATTTTTTAATCAAACATGCGCATATACCTAGGGGAATGCTAATTCTGGTGGTATTATGCGCACAATATAAAGCAAGCAATATTTCTTTGCATTTATAAGTGCATTCAATTTAATTGCTCTTACTTTCCTTGCTAAGTACTAATTTACAAAAACTACTATATTTATTTTTCAATAAAGTTTTAATTTCGCCTATAGTAAGTGGATGTGTGTTGTGACAAGGCATAGAAAAAAAGTTATAAACTTTATTTTTC
The DNA here is from genome assembly GCF_011378805.1 of Pseudoalteromonas sp. Z9A6. Taxonomy (NCBI): domain Bacteria; kingdom Pseudomonadati; phylum Pseudomonadota; class Gammaproteobacteria; order Alteromonadales; family Pseudoalteromonadaceae; genus Pseudoalteromonas; species Pseudoalteromonas sp. Z9A6. Next base: position 29,796 of record NZ_WTKZ01000015.1, on the reverse strand, counting down.
GTTAAGTATTGATTAACAAAGGCTCAGTTAGTCTATATAAAACTGATTGAGCTAGTATCGATTAGCTACAATTTAAAATTGTTCAAATGGGAAGAAAACAATGAAATTAAAAACACTTACAATTGCAATCGCGTTGGCTGCAACTAGCGCATCTACATTCGCTGCTGATAAAGAAGAAGGTTTCTACATTGGCGCATTTGGTGACTACTATGACGCATCTTGGAAAAACATGCGTGATCAAGCCGGTCTTGACGTAAACGAATCAACTGGCTGGGGTGTTGAAGCTGGTTACCGTTTCAGTGATTACTGGAGCGCACGTCTTGAATATGCAGACATGGATTTTAATGCTTTTGATAAAGTTGCTGGCAACCGTAACAATATTGATGGCGAGCGTTACGGTATTGATGCTCTTTACCATTTAGACGGCGGTCCTTTCTATGGTCTTTTCGGTATTAAAGAAATTGACGTAGTTGATGACAACACATTCTTAAATGCAGGTGTTGGTTACCAGCATTTCATTACAGATGGCTTATTTGTAAATGCTGAAACAGCTGTATACCAAGGCCTTGACCGTGGTTATACAGATGTTGGCGCTAAAATTGGTATTAACTACTTATTTGGCCAAAACTCTGCACCGGTTGAGCAAGTTAAACCTGCTCCTGAAGTTGTTGAAGTAGCTGTAGCCCCTGCAGACAGCGATAATGATAATATTGCTGACGCAGATGATAAGTGTCCTAACACACCTATGACTGATGCTGTAGATGGTACTGGTTGTACTTTATATGAAGATAAAGAAGTAACAGTAAGCTTATTAGTGACTTTCCCTAACAATGCTTCTGCAGTATCTACTCAATATTTAGATGATATTGAAAAAGTATCTGCATTCTTAAAAGAGTATCCAGATACAACAGTACTATTAGAAGGTCACACTTCTGCTGTAGGTAAAGCAACTTACAACAAATGGTTATCTAAAAAACGTGCTGATGCTGTAGCTAAGCAACTTGTTGCTGATGGCATTGCTGAAGACCGTATTACTACAGTTGGTTTAGGTGAAGAGCGTCTTAAAAATGATGCAAACACTAAAGCTGCAAACGCAGAAAACCGTCGTGTAGAAGCGCATATCAAAACTATCAAAAACGTTAAAGTTTTACGTTAATTAAGTAGTTTGTAATAAAAACCCAGCCAAGTGCTGGGTTTTTTTATGGCTGTAATAAAATAATATTAGTTAATGGTAATGATTCTTACTTAACAAGTATTCATGAAAATAGTTTTTACCACAACCACTATTCATAGTATTTATAATCGGTATAATCAGTTGCGCAACTGGATGGATTTTCATCTATCCATAAAAGCTTTATAATTACGCGTTAGAATACTATAAGTATTGGGTAACTTATTCGCGCCCAAAGCGCTACCGGATACTTTCACGTCACCAAGAGGGCAATATTGTGCTACAAGAATATCGTAAACACGTAGAAGAACGTGCCGCGTTAGGTATCGTACCAGCGCCATTAGATGCTCAGCAAACTGCTGATCTTATTGAATTAATAAAAAACCCACCTGCAGGTGAAGAAGAATTCATTTTAGATTTGTTCATTCAGCGTATACCAGCTGGTGTTGATGATGCTGCTTATATTAAAGCGGGATTTTTAGCAGCTGTAGCTAAAGGTGAAGCTAATTCTCCACTTGTTTCTAAAGAAAAAGCGGCAGAATTATTAGGTACAATGCTGGGCGGTTACAATATCGCGCCAATGATTGACCTACTTGATGACGAAACACTTGCACCAATCGTAGTTAAAGGCCTTTCAAATACATTACTTATGTTTGATGCGTTCTACGATGTTGAAGAAAAAGCAAAAGCGGGTAATACATTCGCTAAGCAAATTATTGAGTCTTGGGCAAATGCGCAGTGGTTTACTAATAAGCCAGCTGTTGCTGAAAAGATCTCAGTTACTGTATTTAAAGTAACTGGCGAGACAAATACTGATGACTTATCACCAGCACCAGATGCATGGTCTCGTCCAGATATCCCACTTCATGCTTTAGCAATGCTAAAAATTGAACGTGATGGAATTACACCAGACAAGCCAGGCGAAGTAGGTCCAATCTCTCAGCTTGAAGAATTAAAAACTAAAGGCTTACCACTTGCATATGTGGGTGATGTTGTTGGTACTGGTTCTTCTCGTAAGTCTGCAACTAACTCTGTACTTTGGTTCATGGGCGATGATATCCCATTCGTACCAAACAAGCGTGTTGGCGGTGTATGTCTAGGTAATAAAATTGCTCCAATCTTCTTCAATACAATGGAAGATTCAGGTGCATTACCAATCGAATTAAATGTTGATGAGCTTAACATGGGTGAGCAAATCGATATTTACCCGTACGAAGGTGTTGTTAAGAGCCACGGTACTGACAAAGTAATCTCAACTTTTGAACTTAAATCTGATGTAATTTTAGATGAAGTTCGTGCTGGTGGTCGTATACCACTTATCATTGGTCGTGGTTTAACTGATAAAGCACGTACATCACTTGGCCTAGGTCCAACTGATGTATTTAAAGTACCAACAGTGACAGAAGTTTCTGAAAAAGGCTTCACACTAGCGCAAAAAATGGTTGGTAAAGCGTGTAACGTTCCAGGTATTCGCCCAGGGCAATACTGTGAACCTAAAATGACAACTGTTGGCTCGCAAGATACAACAGGTCCTATGACACGTGACGAACTTAAAGACTTAGCATGTTTAGGTTTTTCTGCAGATTTAACAATGCAGTCTTTCTGTCATACGTCGGCTTACCCTAAACCAATCGATGTAAACACTCACCATACGCTTCCTGATTTCATCATGAACCGTGGCGGTGTGTCACTTCGCCCAGGTGATGGTGTAATTCACTCATGGTTAAACCGTATGTTATTACCAGATACTGTAGGTACTGGTGGTGATTCACATACACGTTTCCCATTAGGTATTTCATTCCCAGCAGGTTCGGGTGCAGTAGCATTCGCAGCAGCTACAGGTGTTATGCCTCTTGATATGCCTGAGTCAATTTTGGTTCGCTTTAAAGGTGAAATGCAACCAGGTATCACTTTACGTGACCTTGTACATGCAATCCCTTACTTCGGTATTAAAGAAGGTTTATTAACAGTTGAGAAAAAAGGTAAAATTAACGAATTCTCTGGTCGTGTACTAGAAATTGAAGGCGTTGAACACCTAACTGTTGAGCAAGCGTTTGAACTATCAGATGCATCTGCAGAGCGTTCTGCAGCAGGTTGTGCGGTTAAACTTTCTAAAGAGTCTATCGCAGAATACCTAGAATCAAACATTGTTATGCTTAAATGGATGATCTCTGAAGGTTACGGCGATGTACGTACTATTGAGCGTCGTATTACTGCAATGCAAGATTGGTTAGCTAACCCAGAACTAATGGAAGCTGACGCTGACGCAGAGTACAAACATGTACTTGAAATCGATTTAGCAGACATTAAAGAGCCAATCCTTTGTGCTCCAAATGACCCAGATGATGCACGTTTATTATCTGATGTTACTGGCGAGAAAATCGACGAAGTATTCATCGGTTCTTGTATGACTAACATCGGTCACTTCCGCGCAGCAGGTAAGTTACTAGATGGCTTTAAAGGTCGTATCCCAACTCAGCTTTGGGTTGCCCCGCCAACTAAGATGGATAAAGATCAGCTTACAGACGAAGGTTACTACGGTATCTTTGGTCGTGTAGGTGCACGTATCGAAACTCCAGGTTGTTCACTATGTATGGGTAACCAAGCACGTGTTGCAGACAAAGCAACGGTTGTGTCTACCTCTACACGTAACTTCCCTAACCGTTTAGGTAATGGCGCGAACGTATTCTTAGCTTCAGCAGAACTTGCTGCAGTAGCGGCTATTTTAGGTAAACTACCTACTCCAGCTGAGTACCAAGAATACGCAGCGAAGATTAATGCAACGGCTGCAGATACTTACCGTTACTTAAACTTCCACCGTATGCCTGCTTACACTAAAAAAGCAGACAACGTGATTATTCAACAAGCTGTATAACTTTTAGAGTTTGTTTAAAAACCCGCTTCGGCGGGTTTTTTATTGGCTAAAAAAAATATTAGATAGTTCATGCTTCTTTTTTTGTATTATTGTATTAACTCTAGTCTTAAATTGCTTTTAAAGTAATTAATCGCGCAAAAATTCCTATCAAAATGCATTAAAATCCTTATCAATATTCTCATTATTTTAGGCGAGATTTTATGACAGCATTAAACAACCAGAATTTATTGCAACTACGTTTTGTTAACCAAGCAAATATTGATTTGGTTAAACCTTCTTTTGATAACCTTCCTGCAAACCTTTATGCAGATGGTGCCTTTCGTAAACGTCGTTATTCAGTAGTAAAAATGCAAAATGGTGAAATAAAGCTACAGCAAGCCAAAGCATTTGTTCAAGATGATTCAATTAATACTTTTCAAGGTAATGTAGAGCGTACTTACGAAAATTTAGAGCAAAGTTTACTTGAGTCAGAAGGCATGAAAAGCATTGTAAATGAGTTTCGCCAACTTACCGGTATTGATGAGCAGCGTGATATTGAAATTCATCAGTTCCGCATGCTTGCCATTGATAGCGATACACCTGCAGCGCCAGAAGGCGTGCATCAAGATGGTTTTGACCACGTATGTATATGCGGTGTTTCTCACGAGAACTTAGAAGGTGGCGAACTGCTTGTATACGAAAATAAGCAAGCTGAGCCTTGTTTTAAAATGGAAATAAAAGACGGCATGTTTGCATTAATAAATGACCGTCAAGTGTGGCATAACGCAACACCTATGAACAAAATTGATGCTAGCAAACCAGGTTATCTGGATTGTTTTGTATTAACGTCTTAAGGAAGTTAGGCATGAACATAACGCAATTACGTGAGCAGTTTCCAGCATTAATGCAGAACGTTGATGGTAAATCGCCAATATTTTTAGACGGACCAGGTGGCTCGCAGGTACCAACATCGGTGCTTACTGCGATGACTGCTTATTTAGGTCATTATAATTCGAACTTAGGTGGCGCGTTTTTTTCAAGTGATAAAACGGTTGAGTTGATGGCGAATGCGCGCCAAGCCGCCGCTGACTTACTTAATGCACCTAGCTCACAACAAATTGTGTTTGGTCCAAACATGACCAGCCTTACGTTTAGTTTTAGCCGTGCAATTTCACGCGACTGGCAGGCTGGCGATGAAATAATTGTAACCAATGCCGATCACTTCTCGAATGTATCGTCGTGGCAACAAGCTGCAGAAGATAAAGGCGCTAAAGTTAATACGGCTTTAATTAACGAAGCTGATTGCAGCTTAGATATGGCGCAATTTGAAAGCTTATTAAACAGCAACACTAAGCTTGTAGCGGTCACTTATGCTTCAAATACCACAGGTTCAATTAATAATATTAAACGTATTGTTGAGCTTGCTCACGATGTAGGTGCACTTGTTTATGTTGATGCCGTACATTATACACCGCACGAACTTGTTGACGTGCAAGCACTTGATTGCGACTTCTTAGCGTGCTCTGCGTATAAGTTTTTTGGCCCGCATTTAGGTATGGTTTACGGTAAAAAAGAACATTTAGACGGGTTTACGCCTTACAAGGTTGAGCCAGCTAAAGACGTAGCACCAGGTCGCTGGGAAACCGGCACGCAAAGCTTTGAAGCAATGGCTGGTTTTATCGCAGCTGTTGATTACATTGCGGCGATTAGCGAACTTGACGATAGCCATTCACGCCGCGAAAAGTTAAGCGTTGCTTTTGCTAAAACTAAGCAGCACGAAATGGCGCTTAGCGAACACTTTTTAACGCGCTTAGTTAATTATCCACGTATTAAGTTATTTGGTATTGATGATTTTGATCGCCTTAATGAGCGTACACCTACTTTTGCTTTAATTTTTGAAGGGCTTGAGCCACGCGCCGTTTCAGAATTTCTAGGTAAGCAGCATATTTGCGTGTGGGATGGTAATTTTTACGCGCAAGGGTTGTGCAAGCAATTAGATGTGCTTGATAAAGGCGGCGTAGTGCGCATTGGTTGTATGCACTACAACACCATTGAAGAGCTAGATCAGTTGTTTAATTTATTTGATGAACTGCTCGGTTAAATAATACTGATTTTGGTGCGCTAACTCTTAGGCGCACCATATATTTGTTCTGCACGGTTAAACAATACCCACGAGGTTAAAATATACTTATCGTTTGATACTGGCTTATTGCCTCTATGAGTATGTGTAAAGTAGCCAGGTGCTATTACCATAGTGCCTTTTTTAGGGGCGATTTTACGGTTTTGATAATAAAACTCTGTTTCACCACCTTCTTCTACATCGTTTAAGTAAAACATAAATAACAACACGCGATGCAAAGCTTCATTGTGCTGTAGCTGCGGATAAACTTCACTGTGCCAGTAAGGGTAGCCACCTTTGTTTACTTCGTATTTTTGCGCTTGAATGTTACCGAGTCTAAAAATTTGCTGAACTAAAACGGGTAACTGCGGTTTACCCACTTCTTCAAAATTCTCTTGGGTTAAATCGACTACATCACCTGTTTTTGGATGATAAACCTTTAAGCCAAATGCCCCAATCATCATAAAAATATGCTCTTCAACATACTTAAAAACATGCTGTGCAGTCGTTTGTTGTATATGTTTTAATTGTTGTGCATATTCGGGGTGATTATTTAAGTGTAGGTCGTGGCTGTCTTTTTTCTTTAAGTCGACACCGCCCGATGTTACCCCTTGTCTTACATGCGGGCTTTGCGCGAATGTGGAAATAAATTCATCGCAAAACTCATCGCTTAATGCGTTATCAATAACGCGTATAAAGTCCGTCATGGTTTACCTTTATATAATTATTATTGGATTTTTATGTTTATTGAAAAAGTGATGCCGCGCTTTAGCGAAACAGATGCACTCGGACACATTAACAATACCGTACTCCCTGTATGGTTTGAAGTCGCACGTGGACCTATTTTTAAGTTTTTTACACCGGACTTAAATCCACATGATTGGAAATTGATTATCGCCAAAGTTGAAGTGTCGTTTGTGGGCGAATTATTTTATGGCCACGAAGTGACCGTAAAAACCTCTGTAGAGCATATAGGGACTAGTTCTTTTACGCTTAGGCAAGAAGCATGGCAACACGATAAATGCTGCGCAATAGGCAAAGCTGTGATGGTGAGATACGACTTTATTGCTAAATCAAAGCAAGCGCTTAGCATTGACGAAAAAGCAGCGCTTAACGAGCATATTTACCAAGGGAGTTAACCTTACAAAGCTTATATTTTATATAAGCTCATGCTGAGCTGGATTAGTGTAAATAAATAATGGCAGCTGTAAATTTTTGTCGAGAAATTTTAACGTATTTAGATTGAGTTGCAGGCTTCAATTATATACTATTTATATTATATATTGTTGCGCCGTTATAACAGGAAATGTTAATTCGGTAATTTGATTGGAGTATGCGTGTGACATCTATTGCCAGTAACCAGCCTTTACAAGTTATTCAGCTCAGTGATGGTGAGAATTTAGCAGCTGAAATTTTGCCGTTTGGCGCAATAATAAAAAGCATTAAATTTAAAAAACAAGAAATGACGCTTAGCGTCGATGACCCTCAATACTATCTTGAAAACCCATTTTACTTAGGCGCTACAGTAGGTCGATACGCTAATCGAATTGCAAAGGGGCGTTTTAGCTTATCTGGTACGCAGTATCAATTAGAGACAAATAACGGCCCTAATAACCTACATGGCGGCATTAAAGGCTTTAATAAAGTACTTTGGCAAGTAACCAAACAAACTGAAAGTGAAGTTGAGCTTTATTATTGCTCGCCCGACGGCGAACAAGGTTTCCCCGGTGAGTTGCAGGTTTGGCAAACTATTAGCGCTAAAAACGGCGAGCTTACTCTGCACTTTAAAGCGCTAACCAATAAAGAAACGCTCGTTAACTTTACTAACCATTGCTACTTTAATCTTGATAGTAGTGAATCAATTAATGAGCATCTTGTTCAAATTAATACCGATCGTTACCTTCCTATTGATACAACTAGTATTCCACTTAATGAAGCCGCTTTAGTTTGCGGTACCTGCTTTGACTTTACTAAGCCAGCTCAAGTTGGTGAGGCCTTAAGCGCCGTTCATCCTCAGCTAGAAGCTGGAAATGGCTTTGATCACTGCTATATTTTTAATGATGACAGCAGTTTAAAGACGATGGCTACATTAACTTCGCCACACACGAACGTTAGTTTAACCCTTAAAAGTACACAGCCAGGCATGCAGCTTTATACCGCAAACTTTGTTGGTTCGCCTTTTAAAGCACGGCAAGCTTTGTGTTTTGAAGCGCAAAATTGGCCAGATGCGCCAAATCGTGAAAATTTTCCAAAGGCTAATTTATTGCCAGCAGAGAAATACGAACAGGTTATTATTTACGCTTTTTCTGAGTGAATACAGTTCTTTAATGTTAATTAAAAGAAAATCAAAAGAAAATATACGGTAATTAAATGCCATCCATAATTAAGGAAAAGGTTGCACTTCTTGCCGGTTTAAAGTATTTATAATATAAATACTATTTGAAACTATACGCACTACCACAACGACACAACGACTACACACAATCAGGAGTTTTTAAAAAATGATAATTAACAATAAGTTATCGTTCAACAAGAAAACCGCGCTCAGTATTGCTATCACTGGTATATTGGCAAGCGGAAGCGTTGCAGCTCAAGGCGCTGAAGGCAATACGCCTACAGTAGTAAATGAAGATGTTGAAGTTATCGCAGTAACGGGTATCCGCAGCAGCTTACGTTCATCAATGTTAGATAAAAAAGCATCTAATGTTGTTACAGACGGGATTAAAGCAGAAGATCTTGGTAAATTTCCTGATTTAAACGTAGCAGAGTCTCTGCAACGTATTACAGGTGTAGCAATTGACCGCAGTGGTGGTGAAGGCCAAGCGGTAACTATTCGTGGTTTTGGTCCACAATTTAATACTGTACTTGTTAATGGTCGTCAAATTGCGACAGACAGTGCAGGTCGTGAATTTAATTTTGATGTATTAGCGGCAGATCAAATCACCGGTGCTGATATTTATAAAAGTAATACAGCAACGCTTCAAGAAGGCGGCATTGGTGGTACGGTTAACGTAACTACAGCACGCCCTTTTGATTTTGGTGGTTTACATATTTTAGGTTCAGTTAAAGGTATGTACGAAAGCCTTTCTGAAGAAGTATCTCCATCAACATCATTTTTAATAAGTAATACGTTTAACGATGACAAGCTAGGTGTGCTTTTTGCCATCACTAATCAGCAACGTAAACTTCAAAACAACCAAATTTTAACGGCAGGTTGGCGCGGTGGCCAAACAATATCTAACCCAACTGATGGTGTATTGTTTGAAAATGCTTACATTCCACGTAACTGGGACCAAGTAGTTGATGAGCAAGACCGTGAACGTACAAACGCAAGTTTAGTACTTCAATATGCACCATCTGACGATGTTACGATTACGGTTGATGGAATGATTTCAAAATTTGAAGTTGATTCGTCAGTGCGTGATTTAGCATCTTGGTTCGAACCAGACCGTGTAGGCAGCGCAACAATTGATGCTGAAACGGGGACGCTTTTAACTTTCTCTCAAGAAGTTGGTTTAGGTGCACCAAGTGGCGACCCTGCAAGCGACTTTGTATCACATACACGTAACTCACGTGATGTAACTAACAAAGCATTTGGTATTAATGTTGATTGGCAAGTAAACGAGTCACTAAAAGCAAAATTTGATCTATCTCGCTCAACAGCTGAAAACGACCGTGCAGGTAATGATCGTTTTAACGTAGTGGGTATTATTAACAGCTATACTTTTGACGGTACAGGCAGCATTCCTACCGTACAGCATGATGGTTTTGAAAATGGTTCATTGCCAGATCCAAGCCTAGCGCGTCTTCACCACAACGAAATTGGTAACCAATTTACAGATGAAGATGAAATCACTGAAGTAAAAGCCGATTTTGAATACGTGCCAGATAAAGGCCCAGTAGAGCGTATTAACTTTGGTGCTTATCGCCAAGAGCGTGAAAAATCTAGCTTCCAAATTTTTGGTAGCCAATGTCAATTTTGTGGTTACGGTACACAAGCACCGCTTGATGAAATTGATTTTGAAGCATACACAGCGAGTAATTACTTCCCTGGTTTAATCGATACATTTTATAGCTACGATGGCGATAAAATGCTTGATTACATAGCCGATCAAGGTTTTCCAGTAGAGCCAACGCTACAAAATAACCGTTACACAATTAACGAAGACATCACTAGCTTATACATGGACTTTACGCTTGGTTTTGACTTAGCTGATATGCCAGTAACCGTTAATATGGGTGCTCGTTACTCTGAAACCGATATTGAAGTTGCTGCAATACAAAGCTTTATTAGCGATGTTATACCAACGTCAGATGCGACATTGTTTGCTAACGTATTTGGCCCTGCGACTAATATTGAACAAGGTACTAGCTACTCAAACTTACTACCGTCTTTCAACGTTAAGCTTGAGCTACAAGATAATATGATTTTACGTTTTGCTGCGTACGATAGTATTACTCGTCCAACTATGTCTCAGTTATCTCCTGCGACAAACTTTAACGAACCACGTCGTCAAAACTTAACGGCAAGTGGTGGTAATCCAGCACTTAAACCATTCCAATCAGAAAACTGGGATATCTCTTACGAGTGGTACTACAACGATGCTAACTTATTTAGCTTTGCAGTATTTAGTAAAGAAGTTGACGACTTTATTGTTACGTTAACGGGTTCAGAAACATACGAAATGTCTGACCGTTCAGGTCCTGATTTTGCGTGTACTACATGTACAGACCAAACAGATGACGAACTTATTGGTAGCTCAGAAGTTTACACTGTAAGCCGTCCTCAAAATGGTGAGTCTGCAACTGTAACCGGCTTCGAAGTGGGTGTTACTCACATGTTTGAAAATGGCTTTGGTTTTATCGCTAATGCGACTGTTGTGAATAGCGACATTAGTGTAGGTGATGATACAACTCAAACATTTGCACTTGAAGGTTTGGGCGATTCACAAAACTTAGTATTGTTTTATGAGCAAGAAAACTGGCAAGCACGTGTTGCATTTAACAACCGTGAAGGCTTTTTACGCTTAGTTGATAACGGCTTCAATGGTGAACCAGTGAACGTAGAAACGTACGGCCAGTGGGATATTAGTGCAAGCTACGATATTAACGAAAACTTCACTATTTTTGCAGAAGGCATCAACATCACTGAAGAAGAGTTAGTACAAACGGGTCGTTTTGCTAACCAAATCTATTCAGTGGAAGATAATGGCTCACGTTACGCGTTTGGTATTCGCGGATCGTTTTAATTAATGTTTGAGGCGAACTTCTCGCCTCTTGTTTCATTGCAGTACATTAGTGCTAATACCAATTAGGTTAATTTAACAGTAATGTATATTAGTTAACCTAATTGGCTAAAATGAAGCCACATTAAATCCAAATGCCCTACCGGGCATTTGTTGTATAAAACGTTATCAAAGATACTCAAAGAGTAGCCCATTATGAATAAAACAATAAAAACAATCGCAGTAATTGGTGGCGGCACAGCAGGATGGTTGAGCGCTGCAATTATAGCTTCGTATCACCAAGGTAAAAATGGTGATGGCTTAAAAGTGATGTTGGTTGAATCGTCAGATATTCCAACAATTGGTGTAGGTGAAGGTACCTGGCCCACTATGAAAAACACACTTCAGCAAATAGGTTTGCGTGAAGTTGATGTATTTAAAGCCTGTAACGCTACCTTTAAGCAAGGTGGTAAATTTGTAAATTGGACGCACGGCAACAACGACTTTTACTACCATCCATTTACTGTACCGCTAGGCTACGGCCGCATAGATTTAGCCCCTTATTTAGATAATGTTGAAGACTTTGCACAGCAAACTAATTTTCAACATGATATTTGCGAAGCAAGCTTAGCCCCAAGAGGTATAGCGCAAGGTGAATATCAAGGTAATTGTAATTACGCTTATCACTTAGATGCCGGCGCTTTTGCAGAAATGCTTAAACAGCATTGTAAAAGCAAGCTTGGCGTAGAGCATATTATTGGTACTGTTGATCAGGTAAAACTTGATGACGATGGTGCAATAAATGAGCTTACTCTAAAAGATCAAACCCGCATTATAAGCGCCGATTTATTTATAGACTGTACTGGTTTTTCATCATTGTTATTAGGCCAAGCGCTCAACGTACCGTTAAAAAAAATGGACCACGTGCTATTTAACGACAGCGCACTGGCGATGCAAGTCCCTTACGATGAAAACGATGACTCCTTAGCCAGCCATACCATAGCAACAGCGCAAAATGCTGGATGGATTTGGGATATAGGTTTAACGCATCGCCGTGGTGTAGGGCATGTTTATTCAAGCAAATTTTTATCAGACGATGAAGCAGAGCAAAACTTACGAAACTATTTAGGCGATGCAGCAAACGGTTTAACTGCCCGTAAAATTAGCTTTGAGTCGGGCTACCGTGAGAAGTTTTGGCATAAAAACTGTGTTGCAGTGGGTATGTCAGCAGGGTTTGTAGAGCCGCTTGAAGCAACCGCTATTATGCTTGTTGAAATTTCAGCACGCTTTGTAGCAGAGCATATGCCAGCAGATACACAAGTAATGCCTATTGTAGCTAAACGCTTTAACGAGCAAATGGACTACCGCTGGCAGCGCATTATCGACTTTTTAAAGCTCCATTACATGCTAACCAAGCGCCCAGAACCTTACTGGCAAGCACATGTACATCCGGACACTATTCCACAAACCCTGCAAGAAGATTTACTGCTTTGGGGAAGCCGTGGCCCGCTTATTCAAGATTTTCATGGCGCATTAGAGTTATTCCCAGCCGCCAGCTACCAGTACGTTTTATATGGTATGGGCTTCAAACCAGACTTTACTAAACAGGCTTATTTGTATGCACAAGACGCGCAAGCCAAACAAGTAATTGAACGTAACAGCCAGCTTACACAGCAGATGTTGCAAACTTTGCCGCCACACCGCGCTTATATTGAGCAGTGGTTAGCGGCTAACCCAGTTTAAGGATGTGTAACTATGGCTATTAGTGAACTAGTAAACACCAAACATTAAAAATTAACCCTAATGCAGTTATTGAATATGCAAAAACGGAGCATTTAGTTAATTTAAGAGCTAACGAAGTAGCAAAAGCTGCATGCGACTTACCCATATTTTTAGCGCGAAATGCGCAAAACGGCAGTTATACCGTATCGGGTTTAACAAGCTTTAGTGCTGGGCAAAGTTTATTGGTTATTAACAACCAGTGGCAGGCGCTTTACACACCGGTATGTATACAAACTCACCCTCTTTATTTAATGACCCGTGAAGCAAATAGCAGCGACTACTTTATTGCGATTGATGATCAAAGCTCAGCCGTAAATACGCAGCAAGGCGAGGCACTATTTGATGCTAAAGGTAACCCAAGTTTATTTTTGAATTCACAGCAAAAGCTACTTGAGAGCGATTTAAAAAATGATTATCAAACGTATCAATTTACCCAAGATGTAGCGCGCTTAGGGCTTATTAAAAACATAGATATTGTATTGCAGTTTGAACAAGGCGAAACCCAAACTATTCAAGGTTTGAGCACCGTTGATGAAGACAAACTGCAAACTTTAGATAGCGATACCGTTGCAAGCTTACACAAGCAAGGTTACCTAAGTGTGCTTAACAGTATGCTTATTTCACTGTTTCAGTTAAATGCATTGGTAAAGCTGCACAACCAACGTCCCGAACTTATGCCTTTAAAGCAAATTAAGTTAGAACTAAGTCGAGATGCGCACGCGCTGTAGCGTGCACTTTTTTATTACACAGACATTGCGCTTAACGCGTAGGAGACACACACATGTCAGATAACATTTTACAGCTGGTGGTTTTTGTTTTTGTCACCGCTTTAATTGGTGGCCTTACTTATTGGAAATGCCGAGGCCAAAATCGTAATAACGGACAAAGCCAAACCAAAGAGTATTTTTTAGCGGGCGGTGGCCTTACTTGGATGTTTGTTGCAGGTTCAATAACACTTACTAACTTAAGTACCGACCAACTAGTAGGTATGAATGGTAACCAAATGGCTTTGCTTGTTTGGTGGGAGCTTGCGGCGATTATTGGCTTAATTATTTTAGCTAAAGTCTTCATTCCTGTTTATTACAAATACAATTGTACTACCACCACAGAGCTTTTAGAAAAACGCTACAACAACAAACATATTCGCGCTGTTATTGGGGGATTATTCTTTTTAGGTAATGCACTTATTTACATGCCATCGGTAATTTACTCAGGTGCGCTGTTTATGCAAACCATGTTTAAGGTTGATATTCCGCTAATGTATATTGCCACCGCATTTGCCATTGTAGGTGCTATTTATGCGTTTTTTGGTGGTCTACGTGCAGTTGCAGTGTCTGATACTTACAACGGTTTACTGGTACTGGGTATGGCTGTTTTAGTGGTGTTTTTAGTACTAAATGCGATTGATTATGACTTTACGGGTATTCCTGAGGAGCGCTTAACACTCATAGGCGATGCTGATTCACCTATTCCATGGCCAACACTTTTAACCGGTATGATCTTTATTCAAATGTATTACTGGGGTACTAACCAAACAATTACGCAACGAGCCATGGCAGCACCTAATGTTAAAGAAGCGCAAAAAGGTATATTTGCCGCAGCGGGAATTCGTTTTTTAATCGTCCCTGCCATTGTGGTATTACCGGGTATTATTTCATTTAAACTTTACGGTGATATTGGCGACGCTGCTTATGGTCGAATTGTAGGTGATGTAATGCCAGCATGGTTAACCGGTGTGTTTGCAGCTGCAATGGCAGCGGCAGTGCTATCTACTTACAACAGCTTATTAAATTCAGCTACAGCACTATATGTATGTGACATTCACGAAGCTTACTTTAATAAAGAGCCAAGTGTTGTAAAGCTAAGTGGTTACGTAACATTGCTACTAACAAGCTTATCACTGGTACTTGTACCAATTTACCAGCAAGCAGACAGTATTATTAACTTGCTACAGCAATTAAATGGCTTATTAAGTATGCCTATATTCTCAATTTTTGTAGTGGGCTTATTATTTAAAAATGTTGATGCACGTGCAGGTATTGCAGCAGTAATTTTAGGTGTTGTAATGTACGGCATGCTTACGTTTGCAAACTCCCCACTACATACTGACATTCATTACATTCACTTAATGCCAATTACACTGATTGTATGTGTAGCTTTTGCATTGATAGTAAATAAAGTGGTATTTGGTTTGAATGCGCAGTGGGCAGGTAAAACACCGGCACTTGATGACGCAGGACAAGTACAAGTACAAGTACAAAAATAGATTATAAATAGTTTAAGCTGACAAAATCGGTCATGGGGCAACTCTGGCCGATTTTTTATATATATTAAAAGCAATAACAGAGCTTTAAAGTGAGGGTTAGTTTAATACCTTTTATTACAGTGGTACTTCCAGTGAGTTTATCTGACTATTTGCGATGTAAAGACTATCAAAACCTAATTTATATGATATATACTATTATTGTTGGGTGTCACCATCTGATAGATTGTGGCTCAAGCAAAGAGATACATTTAGTAAATAGTGTAGCTTACTAATTTTCGTTATATTTATAACTCACACAATGAACAAGAGGATAGGAAAATCATGGCCGACACTAAATCATTTTATCGATTAGACAGTGTAAACAGCACCGTTATTTTCGACTGCCAGAGCAAAACACCGGCATTACTGTACTTTGGTAAACGCCTATCTGAGCAAACAACAGAAACAATGCTTACTCAGCTAGCAACTCGTCAAGAAGTAAAATGTGCCGTGGTTGAAGAAGCGCCTATTTCTCTATCTCCTTTATTAGGCGAAGGCTTTACTGGCGCGCCAGGGCTTGAGCTAGTAAATGACTCAATCGCATGGTCAGTTGGGCCAGAGCTTCAAGAAGTGCGTCAGCCTTCAAGTGCGACTGTTGAGTTTGTAAGTGTAGATAAGCTTCGTGGTATTGAAGTCGTGCACAGCATTACGCTTGACAACAACAGTGACGTACTAAGTGCACATACTGTATTAACTAATTTAGGTGACTCACCACTGGGCGTTAATTTTTGCGCCGCGCCAACATTTCAATTTCCAGATAGCGTAAGCAAAATAGTGAGCTTTGAAGGTCGTTGGTCAAACGAATTCCAGCGTCAATCTGTTGATTTAGTGCTTGGGAGCTTTGTACGTGAAAACCGTAAAGGCAAAACATCACACGATGTGTTTCCTGGTTTATTAGTGCATAACGAAAATGCAGGCGAGCAACACGGCGAATGTTACGGCTTTCATTTAGGTTGGAGCGGCAACAATAAACTACGCGCAGAGCTTCTAGCTGAAGGTCGTCGTTATGTACAAATGGGTGAGCTATTACTTCCTGGTGAGCTTACGCTTGCTAAAGGTCAAACGTATCAAAGCCCGAGCATTTATGGCTCGTTTTCAAGTGAAGGTTTTAGTGCGCTTTCTCGTAATTTCCATCGTTTTGTTAAAGCTAATTTACTTAGCCAAGCGCAACGTGAAAAAGCGCGCCCTGTGCATTACAACACGTGGGAAGGTATTTACTTTGATCACGACGTAGACACGCTTAAGCAGTTAGCCGACAAAGTAGCGCCGTTAGGTATTGAGCGTTTTGTACTTGATGATGGCTGGTTTAAAGGCCGCCGTGGCGACAATGCAGGCTTAGGTGATTGGACAGTAGATTACAAAATTTATCCAGATGGCTTATCGCCAGTCATTGATCATGTTAATAGCTTAGGTATGGAGTTTGGTATTTGGTTTGAACCAGAAATGGTCAACCCTGATAGCGATTTATACCGCGCGCATCCAGATTGGGTTTTAGGCTCTCAAAACAACGAGCAGCTAAGCTTTAGAAATCAGCTAGTACTTGATTTAACGCGCTCTGAGGTTGTTGAGTACCTATACAAAGCGATTGACGATATTTTAGTTGAATACCCAACTATTAAGTACATTAAATGGGATATGAACCGCGATATTAACCATGCGGGTAATTTTGATGGTAAGCCAGCAGTGCACCAGCAAACATTAGCACTTTATCGTTTAATTGACCGTATTAAAGCGGCGCACCCAGGGCTTGAAATAGAAAGCTGTTCGTCAGGTGGTGCACGTGTAGATTACGGCGTACTTGCACACACAGACCGTGTATGGACGTCAGATTCAAACGATGCGCTTGATCGCCTTGAAATACAGCGTGGATGTTCGTTCTTTTTCCCATCGTCGGTTATGGGTGCACACGTAGGCCCACGCGATTGTCATATCACAGGGCGTAATGTAAGTATTGAAATGCGTGCTGCGGTATCAATGTTTGGCCACATGGGAATCGAAATGGACCCACGTGAGCTGACCGATCACGAATACAATGCACTTAAAGCGGCAATAGCACTTCACAAAGAGCATCGTGAGTTTATTCATGCTGCCGATTTATACCGCCTTGATAGCGACGATTTATCAATTAACTTTGGTTTAATCGATGAGCAAAAAACAAAAGCGTTATTTGCCTATAACAGCGTTCGCGAAACACCGCGTACAGCGCCTAATAAGCTTCGTTTTGTTGGCCTAGATACCGATGCGCAGTACACACTTAATTTAGTGTGGCCGGTAAAATTTGAAGAGTATCGCCCATCTTCTATTGCTGCGGTAAATGGTCAAACATTTACCGGTGAAGCGCTAATGCAGTTTGGTTTACAAATGCCAATTTCATTCCCGCAAACATCGTTTATATTTGAGCTTAACAAAGCTTAAATATAACTAAGAGCAGTAAAGGGTGAAAATCGCTTTTATGCTGCTCTATTGAGATATTAGTAGTCAGCTTTATATTGTTTAAAGCTGACTTTTTTATATCCTTAGTAAGCTAATTTAGTAAATTAACTTAGTAAACTCAAAAGTATAGAAAATAAAGTGGTTACGCTTGCGCGTAATTTTGCTTGTTACCCAACCAACGTTGAATTAGTGGGTCAACAACCTCTGGATGTTGCTTAAGCATTTGCTGTGCAATTGGCCTTACTTGATTAAGTATGTGCTTATCACGAGTAAGATCGGCAATTTTAAACTCGGCTAACCCTGTTTGTTTTGTACCGAGTACTTCACCAGGGCCACGAATTTCTAAATCGCGCTCTGCTATTACAAAACCATCGTTACTATCGCGTAGTACGCCTAATCGCTTTTGAGCAGTATGAGACAGTGGTGCGTGGTATAAAAGCACGCAATGCGATGCCGTAGCGCCACGGCCAACTCGCCCACGTAACTGATGCAGCTGTGCTAAGCCTAAGCGCTCAGGGTTTTCTATAATGATTAAGCTCGCATTAGGGACGTCTACACCAACTTCAATAACCGTAGTGGCAACTAAAACATGTATATTACCTGCTTTAAACTCACTCATGATGGCTTGTTTTTCAGCTGATTTCATTCGCCCATGTACTAAGCCTACGTTTAGCTCTGGTAGCGCTTCTTTTAACTGCAGTGCGCTGTCTTCGGCGGCTTGGCATTGCAGTACTTCAGATTCATCAATAAGTGTACACACCCAATAAACTTGGCGGCCTTGCTCGTTACACGCTAATTTAACGCGAGCAATAATATCGTCCCTGCGAGTATCAGGAAGTGCCACTGTTGTGATTGGCGTACGCCCTGGTGGCAGCTCATCAATCACAGAGGTTTCTAAGTCGGCATAGGCGGTCATGGCGAGTGTACGTGGAATGGGTGTTGCGGTCATGACTAGTTGATGAGGGTAACAATCACCAAACTTACCTTTTTCACGCAGTGATAAACGCTGGTGGACACCAAAGCGGTGTTGTTCATCAATAACGATAAGCACTAAGTTATTAAACTTAACTTCATCTTGAAATAAGGCGTGAGTACCTACAATCATTTGCGCTTCACCAGAGGCTATTTTTTCAAGTGTTGCTACGCGCTCTTTGCCTTTTGTTTTACCGCCAAGCCAAGCAACTGTTATACCTAGTTGATTAAACCACGTTGTAAAATTAACGCCATGTTGCTCTGATAAAATTTCAGTAGGAGCCATTAAAGCGACTTGAAAGCCCTGCGCAATGGCTGTTAGTGCACTAAGTGCTGCTACTAGGGTTTTACCTGAGCCTACATCGCCTTGCACTAAACGCATCATTGGATACGCGTGTTGCATGTCACCTTTAATTTCAGCAACTACGCGGCTTTGCGCATTTGTGGGTGCAAAAGGAAGTTGCTCTAAAAATTGGCTTTCTAATGTGTTTACCGGATTTAATGCGACGGCTTTAACTTGTTGCCCTTGCTCTCGTACTTTTAATAAGCTGAGGTTTTGAGCAAGTAACTCCTCAAATACAAGGCGCTGTTGAGCTGGGTGAGTACCTTGCTCTAATGCAGTTACATCAACATCATTTGGTGGGCGGTGCAGTAATAATAAGGCGTCACTTAGCGGCATATTTGATGGCTGCCACTGTGAAGGCAGTAGTTCTTCTACTGAGTATTTATTTAATAAATCAATAGCCTGTTCGCTTAAAGCTCTAATCGATAGTTGCTTTAAGCCTTCGGTTGTTGAATAAACGGGCGTTAATGTTGTTGCTACCGGCTGCCCGTTAGAGGTATCGCTGATGCTGTATTCAGGATGACTCATTTCAAAGCCAACACGGCCACGGCGCACTTCACCAAAACAACGTATTATTTTACCAGCGCTAAATGCGTTTTTTTGTGCGGCGGTAAAATTAAAAAATCGTAGTGTTAGCCTGCCAGTACCATCATTGATTTGGCAAACAAGCATGCGCCTTTTTCCAAACGTGATTTGGCTTGTTTCAATTGTTGCTTCAACACTCACGTGGCTATGTAGTGACAACTCATTAATCGCGTATAAGCGAGTGCGATCTTCGTAGCGAAGTGGCAAATGAAAAAGCATATCTTGCACAGTTAAAATACCTAGCTTTAACAAACGCTCAGCCATTTTTGGGCCGACCCCTTTGAGCTCTGTAATTGGGTATTGATTTAAGCTAGGTTTAGACAAATTATATCAATCTTATTATTTGTGAATAAGCTAAGTGTACTTACAGAGCTTTAGTCCATCAAGTATGTTTTAAAGCTTGCCAAAATTGCTCGTCAGCGACTATTTCGCCGTTTTCATCAAGTACAGGATAAGGTAATTTTTTTTGTTTACACTGCCTTGCGATAATAGGGTGGCAGCCTTCAAAGTAGAGTGGATGTTTAACTTCGGCGCTCAACATATCTCTATTATATAAACCAGCCAGCTCACGTTGGCGCTGTGCTTCAAACAATATTAGCGCAGCAGCAACTGAAACATTTAGTGATTGCACCATGCCTTGCATTGGAATAATAATATTTTGATCGGCATATTCTAGGGCTTTTTCTGAGATCCCCGTTTTTTCTTGTCCAACAATAATAGCCGTTGGCTTGGTGTAATCTACTTCTCTAAAATCAACGGCATCTTCTGATAAGTGAGTCGCGAGTATTTGTATTTCTGGATTGCGTTCACGCATTGCAGTAACTGCATCATCAATATTTCTATGTAAGTGCGTCTCTAGCCAGTTTTTACTGCCACCTGAGGTATTATTTGTTAGCCATTTTTGCTTTTCAGGCCATACAGCATGTACGTGATGACAACCAACCGCATCAGCACTTCGTACTATTGCAGATAAGTTATGGTGTTTGTGCACGTCTTCTAAGCACACGGTTAAGTCTGTTTGACGGCGCGAAAGTACGTCTTCGATTCTTTGGTAGCGAGTTTGCTGCATGGTTATCCTCTTTTTTCGACAATTATACGAGATTTTTGCAGTTAAGGCATTACCGTACGGCTAATTGGATTTTGTAGAGAAATCAGTGTTTCTGTTGATTGAATGGCTTCTATTGCTTGTATCTTATTAATCAGCACATCTTGTAAGTGATCAATGGACTTTGTCATTACCTTTATAAATATACTGTAGTTACCTGTTGTGTAATAAGCCTCTACCACTTCCTCCAATGCTTCTAGCTTTATAAGTGTTTGTGGGTAATCACGTGCGTTATTTAAATTAATACCTATAAAGCAACACACATCGTAGCCTAGCTGTTTAGTATTAATCGTTAATTGGGTGCCTGTAATGATCCCTGCTTGCTTCATTTTTTCAATTCTTACGTGAATTGTCCCTGCGCTTACATTAAATCTTTTTGCTAATTCGGCGTACGCAGTACGGGCATTTGCCATTAATGCATGAAGTATCTGTTTATCGAGATTATCGATTAAATAATTTTCCATTATATTTTTCTCATAAAATTATCGAATATATGATTTTTATACCACTTAATTGATGGTTTTAATATCTTAAAGCTATTTTTATTGTGGGATATTGAATTAATTAATCAAATCGTTAAATTAACCTCGTTAAAGGCGCTCATTAGGGCGCTTTTTATCAATTAAGCAAGTAACAATAACTGGGAATGAGGCCAATTATTATGAGTTCACACTATGTGCAGCAACAGCAGCAAATAAGTAAAGTTAAGCAATTTTTTTCACAGCAACTAGAAACCCAACTTGGGCTGGTTGAGGTTCAAGCCCCTATTTTGGCTAAAGTAGGTGACGGCACGCAAGATAACTTAAGCGGCCATGAAAACGCAGTTGCTGTAAATGTAAAAGCGATTACAGATAGTCGCTACGAAGTGGTGCATTCATTAGCTAAGTGGAAACGTAAAACACTCGCAACTTATGGCTTTGGTGTTGGTGAGGGTATTTACACTCAAATGAAAGCTTTGCGCCCAGATGAAGATTCATTAAGTCCTATTCATTCTGTATATGTTGATCAATGGGATTGGGAAAAGGTAATTAACGAAACCACAGAGCGTTCGCTGGCAACACTAAAGCAAACTGTTCAATCTATTTATAAAGGGATAAAAGAGACGGAAGCTTTTGTAAGTGAGTCTTATGGTTTGACGCCTTTTTTACCGGACGACATTAAGTTTGTGCACAGTGAAGAGCTACGTAAAATGTACCCTGACTTTAGCGCTAAACAACGCGAAAAAGCCATTGCACAAGAATATGGTGCTGTATTTTTAATTGGTATTGGTGGCGCGCTTGGTGATGGCAAAATCCATGATGTAAGAGCCCCAGATTACGATGATTGGTCTACGCCGACATGCGAGCAATACATGGGTTTAAATGGTGATATTTTAGTATGGAATCCAGTACTTGAAGACGCTTTTGAAATTTCATCAATGGGTATACGCGTAAGTCCTGAAGTTTTAAAAGCGCAGTTAAGGGTTACTGGAGATGAAGACCGCTTAGAGTTTGATTGGCATAAAGCGCTACTACAAAGTAAATTTCCGCAAACAATTGGCGGTGGAATAGGGCAGTCGCGCTTGGCTATGCTCTTGCTACAAAAGCAGCATATTGGCCAAGTACAAGTGGGTGTATGGCCGCAGCAAACACATGCTGAGGTAAGCGGTTTACTTTAAATGTGAATAAATTTGAGTGCTCAATAGAGCACTCAGTTATTAGCTTGTTTTGAACTCTATTTCAATTTTGTTATTCAAAAGTTTAACGTTGCACGGAGGGTAATTGCGGATTGTTTTAAGTACTTTATCAAAAATATGAATCTCTACACCTGAATGCAAAACAGAATTTACCGCTAAATTAGCGTCGTTAAGTAAATCGTGTAAGTCGTGATCTAAGTTTGAAAGACGTTTTTCTAATTGCTCTGCCTGCTCACAATAATGCTTTTGAGTAGCACCAATTTTAGTAATTAATAGTTTTTTCTTTTCGGCATCTTTCACTAAATCAGTTTTTTCTAGTGCTGCTTGTAACGTGTCTAGCTGTGCATCTGTTTTAGCTAAGTCTTTAAAGCAATTATCAGTATCTGCTGTTATTTCGGCGCCAGAAGCCGCTAGGTTAATAATCACTTTAGCACCTGATTCATTCCCTATTTCGCCAGCAATGAGGGTTGTTGCATCAAGTATTTCGCCACCAAATATTTTACCATTAGGTAAGTCTGATTGACCAACTTGCAGTAAGCGTTTAGCTTTCATTACACAGTGGCTTGTTTGGCGATCAATAAAAATATTATTTGCTTCTAGGTAGCAATACTGTGAATGGGATACGTGAATATCACCTCGTGCAATAAGCTTACAAGACAGTGATTGTTCGTCGGCTTTTTGATGGCCAATAATGCCTTGTTTAACGGTGATGTTTCCGCCTGCGGTAAGCTCTCCTGATTCAACAGTGCCAAATATAGTAATATCGCCTTTGGCTGTTACTTTCATTCCAGGGTCTATATTGCGGGTAACAATAACACTGCCTTGAAAGTCTATGTGGCCGCTTTTTACGTTTACATCTGAAATGGTAAAAATATCGTCGACACGCATACCATTATTAATTTCAACCGGAACACCTGTAATAGTAGAGACTAGTTCAAGCGGATTCAGCTTTGATATTTCGGTGCCTTCGCCTGCCACTAATTGTTTATTTTCTCCGGGTTTTGCGGGCAGTATGTCACCTATTACGGTGAAGCCTTCTTTACCAGGGGTTGCTGGTTGTTGGCGAATAAGCACAGAGCCTGGCTCTACGCTTGCAAGCTTGCCAAAGTCGCGCATATCCACGCTGCCATCTTCTTTGAGCTTGGGGGTTTTTAAACGGTCTTTTAAAGTCTCTACGGTTGTTATTAGTTTAGTGGCCAAACCATCACTTGGGAGTCTGCCTTTAGCTAATACTCCCTTAACGACAGAACCCGCTGTATGCTCAAACTGTTTTTGCAGTAGCAACTCTAAAAATGCTTGCTTATAGCCACGCACAATTCCTGCTTTAACGAGTTGTTTTTTTGCATCTTCTAAACTTAATAATTTTCCGCCTTGGGCAAGGGTTAGCTCGCCAATGGCCAACATTTTATCGTCGCTAATTGTTACATTTAAAGTGGCATTGTGTTTTGTTGCTACAACCAGAGTGTGTTGTGTGTTTTCGTTTTTAAAAAAATCATTAATAGCGTCATGATCTATTTTGCAGTCGCAAAAAGCTGACTTTTCGAGAGCCTCTAAAATAAATGCAGCGCTGGGAGGAATATGTTCTTTTACATCAAGTAAAACATTTCCATTGTTGGCAAGCTTAAACACGAGTTAATCCTTTTTTACTACTTAAGTTAAGTTTGTTTTTTAAAACACAACTACAGATTGCTAGAAATTTACATTTGAGTCAAGAGGTCACAGAGAACGAAGTGCTAAGAGGGAAAGAAAGGCTATAGAGAGGCTCTATAGCCTGTAATACTTAATTGGTAGAAGGAAGTTCCATTATTCCATCTATTTCAACTTGTGCACCTTTTGGTAGTGCACGAACACCTAATGCAGCTCTTGCTGGGTAAGGTTGCTTAAAGTATTGGCTCATTACTTCATTTACAGTGGCGAAGTTAGATAAATCAGTTAGATAAATATTTATTTTCACTAAATCTTGAATTTGCCCGCCAGCTTCTTCACATACCGCAGTGATATTTTTAAATACCTGATGCGTTTGCTCACTAAAGTCTTCTGAAATCATTTCCATCGTTTCTGGCACTAATGGAATTTGACCAGATAAATAAACAGCGGTGCCTACTTTAACTGCTTGGCTGTAAGTGCCAATGGCAGCAGGTGCTTTGTCGGTAGAGATAAATGCTTTATTCATGTGTTTCCTATTTTACTTTTTACGATAGACTTTTTGTACATCAGGCATAACGCGAATGCGGCGCATGATGTTAGCAACGTGGATACGGTTTTTAACGGTAACCCCTAAATCTATCACGTATAAATTACTTTCTTTTTCATCGGTGGTAATTTCTACAATATTGGCTTGGGTTGTAGTAACAACATTGGTTAATTTAGCCAGAGCCCCCTGATGATTAATAATTTCAACTCTCAGAGCTGCAATATATTCTTTCTCTGGGTTGTCGTCCCATTTTACAACTAAGTATTTAGAGCGCTCATTTTCCCAGCCACGGATGTTTTTACATTCTTGGCGGTGAACGGTCAGGCCCTTACCTTGGCTTACATGAGCTGTAATAGCATCGCCAGGTACAGGTCGGCAACACTTAGAGTAATTAACTAGCATGCCCTCAGTACCAATAATGGTCGCTTTGGCTTGGCTGGTAATATCAGTTAAGTCGTCACTGTCATTTTGTAATAGGCGTTTGGCAATTAACATGCTCATTAGGTTACCAGAGCCAATTTCTACAAGTAATTCAAGAAGCGTTGTTAGTTCGTGCTCCTCAAGTACTCTCGCTATATTTTCATCAGCAATGCTATCTAGTTTGTTTTCACCTAATGCTGAATCAAGTAAGCGGCGCCCTAAAAGCATAGCTTCTTCATGATGCTGGCTTCTAAGGTAATTACGAACGCCCAAACGCGCTTTACCAGTAACAATAAAGTTTAGCCATGTTGCATTAGGGTGAGCACCTGAGCTTGTTATTATCTCTATAGTTTGCCCTGTATCTAAGGGCCTACTTAAAGGGTGCGGCTTGCGATTAACGCGCGCGCCTACACAGGTGTTGCCTACATCTGTATGCACGGCATAGGCAAAATCGACTGCGGTAGCACCCATCGGTAGCTCAACAATACGCCCATCTGGTGTAAATACGTAAATTTCTTCTGGGAATAGCTCAGTTTTTACATTTTCAATAAATTCAAATGATGAACCCGCACTTTGTTGAAGCTCTAATAAGCTCTGCATCCACTGGCGAGCACGTTGCTGCGAAGTATTACCTGCGCCATCACCTGCTTTTTTATACATCCAATGCGCCGCTACACCTTTGTCGGCCATATGATCCATATCGTGAGTACGAATTTGAATTTCAACAGGTATACCGTGTGGACCAACTAATGAAGTATGAAGCGATTGGTAACCGTTTGTTTTTGGTACTGCAATATAATCTTTAAAGCGTGTTTCAATAGGTTTATAAAGACTATGAGCTACACCTAATACACGATAACACGTATCCATAGAGTCAACTGCAATTCTAAACGCGTAAATATCCATAACTTCGTTAAATAGCAGTTCTTTATTAAGCATTTTTTTATAAATACTATATAAATGTTTTTCACGGCCAGACACAGTTGCTTTAATGCCTGATTCTTCAAGACGTGCTTCTATTTCATGCTGGATATTAGTAATAACTTCTTTGCGATTACCGCGTGCTTTAGCAACTTCCGATTTAAGTGCGCGATGACGCATAGGATATAAAGCTTGAAAACCTAAGTCTTCAAGTTCATTTTTAATATCGTGAATACCTAAGCGGTTTGCAATTGGTGCGTAAATTTCTAGTGTTTCACGCGCTATTCTGCGGCGCTTATCTGGGCGCAATGCGCCTAAAGTACGCATATTGTGTGTTCTATCAGCAAGCTTGATTAAAATGACTCGAATATCCTGAGTCATTGCCATAATCATTTTGCGGTAGTTTTCAGCTTGGAATTCTTTTTTATCTTTAAAGCTAAGCTTATCGAGCTTACTCACACCTTCAACTAGCTCTGCAACAGTTTCGCCAAATATCTCGGCTAAATCTTGTTGACTAAAATCAGTATCTTCAATTACATCATGCATTAGCGCGGCCATGAGCGTTTCATGGTCAAGGTGCATGCCTGCAAGAATTTGGGTTACTTCTACTGGGTGCGTTATGTAAGGTTCGCCACTCGAGCGAGTTTGTCCTTCATGGGCCTCTCGGGCTACCACGTAAGATTTTTGAACCAGCTCTACATCAGCAGCGGGCAAGTATTCTGAGATTTTCTTTTTAAGACCTTCAAAAAGATACATTCACACTCCAATGTTCTAGTGAAGCAAATTAGGTAAGTTACGAATATACGATGAAAAGAGAGGATTGCCAACGGCTATAGTAGAAATACTGCGCCGTTGGCTAAATCAGACCGGGAGGTCGATTATTGGTTGCCACCAACAATAGCAGCAACAGCAGCTAATTCAGCTGCTTCTTGGTGTTGTTGTTCTTCACGGTCAATTAAGTCCATTGAAGAGCTATCAACTAAACCTAGTTCAATTTCACGTAAAGCAACTACCGTTGGCTTATCGTTTTCAGGGTCTACTAGTGGAGTTTTACCACCAACAGCAATTTGGCGGGCACGACGAGCCGCAACTAAAATTAAGTCAAAACGATTACCAACTGCATCTACTGCATCTTCAACTGTTACGCGGGCCATCACAGCACTCCAAAAATAATTTAAATCAAAGACGTAGTTTACTGCAAGCAGCCACTTTCGCCAATAGCCAGTGTTCAATTTTTATCAGTTTTACTTGTCTAAGCCTGATTTAAATAGACTTAAATTATTTAAGCAGGCTATTTAGTAAAACTTGATGGCGTTCTTCTTGCGCTTTTAGGGTTAAGCGCTGAGCCATTACAATCATTTCTATGTCGCCAAGCGCAGTCTCAAAGTCATCATTAACAATTACATAGTCGTATTCGTTATAATGTGATGTTTCAGATTGTGCTTTTGCCATACGAGAGGCAATAACCTCAGCCGAATCTTGGCCACGATTATTTAAGCGTTGCTCTAACTCTTCTTTTGAAGGAGGTAGTATAAAAATAGTTTTTACGCTTGGCATTATTTCGCGCACTTGTTGCGCGCCTTGCCAATCAATATCTAAAAACACATCAATACCCGCATCAAGTTGCGACTCAATAGCCTGCTTTGATGTGCCGTAGTAATTGTCAAACACTTGGGCCCATTCAAAAAAGTCATCTTTGGCAATAAGCGCTTTAAACTCATCTGTAGATGCAAAGTGATAATGCAAACCATTTTCTTCGCCTGGGCGAGGGGCGCGAGTTGTATGTGATACAGATACTTTCATATCAGCGTGTTTTTTTAATAACGCATTGATTAAGCTTGATTTACCAGCACCTGAAGGGGCTGATAAAATAAATAAGTTACCGCGAGTTTGTGCCATGCTTTTCTCTACCTAAAAATAAACAGGCTTGGATTACAAGTAAACCAAGCCTTTAATTAACTGCATTGTACTTTAATTAGCTCACCTTGCTCAAGTTAGACGTGCTCAAGTGAGCCATGCCCAAATTGAAGTGGGAGTGTTAGACTTTAAATAAAATTGCAATTTAAAATTGCCAACAGAACTAGCCGCTAGATATAAGTATTTGATAAGGTGAAGTATCACCTATTAAAGGAGCCTTTATGCTTAATAAAACCTTATTTACCGCACAACAAGTAAGAGATAATGAAGCTTTAGCGGCTAAAAATAGTCATTGCGATTTATTTACCCTAATGCAGCGAGCAGGCGAGGCTGTATATAAGCAATGGCAGTTATTTGATGTACAGCATACATTAGTCATTGTTGGCCATGGTAACAACGCTGGAGACGGTTACGTTGTAGCTAGGCTTATTATGCAATCAGGTAAAAAGGCAACAGTATGCGCTGCTGAACCTGATAAGACATTAAACGGTGATGCTGCAAAAGCGCAGCAGCTATGGACAGAAGCGGGTGGGGTGGTTTCTCATTTTACAAAAGATGCTCTTAATAAATGCGATATCGTTATTGATGCGCTCCTCGGTACTGGGCTTAATAGCGCCGTGCGCGATAATTTTGCGAATATAATTAACGCTGTAAATAACAGTGGTAAGCCCGTAATAAGCATTGATATTCCATCAGGCATTGAAGCAAATACAGGACAGCCTTTAGGGTGCGCAGTACAAGCTACTTCAACCGTTACTTTTGTAGGTATAAAGCAAGGGCTCACAACGACGGCAGGTAAACAATATAGCGGTAAGTTAGTTTTTGATGATTTAGCAATTGGCGATGCGTTTACTTGTATAGCTCAGTCATCAGGAACCTTGATAAATATTAATAGCTTTAAAGGAATAGCCACGCGGGCAATCAATAGTCACAAAGGCAGCCATGGCAAGCTTTTATGTGTTGGTGGTAATCACGGTACTGCAGGTGCAATTAGGTTAAGTAGTGAAGCAGCTCTTAGAACGGGTGCTGGCATGGTAAGGGTGTATACACACGAAAGCTCAATAACACCTATTAGCATTGGCAGACCAGAGCTTATGGTAAGCAGTAATAACTTACATCAAGCGCTAGAGTGGGCAAGCTGCGTTGTTATTGGCCCAGGGCTTGGGCAAGACGAGTGGGCACAACAAACATTCGATGAAGTAATGCAATATTGCCAAAACAATAAAATGCCATTGGTTATAGATGCAGACGCCCTTAATTTACTGGCTAAGCAAGCCTCATCGTATATGTTAGAGCAATGCGTACTTACGCCACATCCAGGCGAAGCTTCGCGTCTGCTAAGTGTTAGTACTAGCGACATAGAATCAGACCGCTTTAATTATGCTCGCCTTTGCGCCAAGCGCTATAACGCGACTTGTGTATTAAAAGGCGCTGGAACATTAATAGCTAATGCCCAGCACACGTGGGTATGTGAAGATGGCAACCCAGCACTGGCAGTTGGCGGCAGTGGCGACGTACTCACTGGTATTATTGGGGCATTACTTGCTCAAGGTTTAAATATTGATGAAGCAGCACGCTATGGCGTAACACTGCACGCTAAAGCCGGTGATATCGCAAGTGAGCGAGACGGGCAAAGGGGAATGCTACCCAGTGATCTATTCCCAATTGTAAGAGAGTTAGTTAATAAAGTGACGTGAGTTTAAGCGTCACTTTACATAACTAATTATGTAACTATTCAGCCTCATCTGAAATGAATATATCAGGCAGCTGATTTT